>NZ_CP110821.1 GCF_034359465.1 Candidatus Bandiella woodruffii
ATTGAATTTATAGAAACAATATCCTATTATTCAACTTATAGAGCAGATACTAAAAAGATAAATGTTATCTTCTTGGAACCTAAAGGGCTGTAACATTAAAACATAAAGAGGACATTATGAGTATAGCTGAAAGATTAGAGCAAAAAGCTAATGAAGAATTAATGATTGAAGCTCAAACACTACCTTATGAGAAAGATTTATTTGCCCCCACTTTATCAAAGGAAACATTGGATTTTCATTATGATAAACATCATCTAGGGTATGTAACAAAACTAAACAACTTAATTTCCTCAACTCAATATAAAAACAAGGTATTAGAGAGTATTATCAAAGAGTCTCACAAACTAGGAGATGAAGCTATATATAATAATGCAGCACAGATATGGAATCATGATTTCTATTGGAACTCTTTGGCTATAAAAAGTGGTATGTCAGATACTATATCTTCTTTAATCAAGCAAGACTTCAAAAGCCTAGAGAATTTCAATGACAAAGTTGTAGAAGAGGGAATGCTATTATTTGGTAGTGGATGGCTTTGGCTTGTACAGGATAAAAATACTAAAAAGCTAAGATTAATTACCACTTCAAATGCAGAAAATCCACTAACATCAGATTTAATCCCAATTTTAACAATAGACTTATGGGAGCATGCATATTATATAGATTACAGGAACGATAGAAAATCTTATTTAACAAAAATTGTTGGATACTTAAATTGGGATTTTGCAGATAAAAATTTAATTAATTAACACCTCACCTCATGACCATAAATTACATAAACACTCAAACAGAAGCCAGAAGAAATAGCTACGATTTTGGCCTTAGAAAATATTTAATCTCAGTATATCAATATATGTCTTTTGCACTTGCATTAACTGCAATTATTGCAATGGGTGCAGCTAGTTCGCAAGATTTTATGTATTTAGTACATGGCTCAGGTCTAAAATGGGTTGTAGCATTTGCTCCACTTGGGATGGTTTTTTATATGGGAAGTAGACTAATGTCTATGAGCCAAACTGCAGCGCAGACCTGTTTAATGGTATTTGCTGCACTTATGGGATTATCTTTATCATCAATATTTATAGTCTTTACTGGTGAATCTATAGCTAGAGTATTTTTTATCACTGCATCTACTTTTGGTGCTATGGGTATATATGGTCATAATACAAAGCGTGATTTATCTTCTATGGGATCATTTTTAATGATGGGGGCTGTTGGTTTACTTATATCTGGTGTTGTAAATATATTTTTAAAAAGTTCAGCTATTTATTTTATTAGCTCTGTTATAGGAGTAGTAGTTTTCACCCTGTTTACTGCTTACGATACTCAAAGAATTAAATCGCTTTATTATCAAAATCAAGGGAATGAACAAGTAGCATCTAAACTTGCTATATATGGTTCACTTACACTTTATATGGATTTTATTAATCTATTTGTTTTCTTGCTACAGTTACTTGGTGCAAAAAGAAACGATTAATCGCTTAAGGTAAATTTCATGACCAATAAAGAAGAATTATTGCAAATAATAACAAAGTTAGAAAAGCTTGAAGAAGAAAAAGAAGCTGTGTCGCAAGTAATAACAGATACTCTAGCAGAAGCAAAGATAAAAGGATATGATATCAAAATATTAAAACAAGTTTTAAAATTAAGAAAAATGGATAATGATGAGAGGCTAAGACAGGAAGAAGAGCTAGAAACTTACAAAGCAACAATTGGAATGAAATAATGGAGTTAACAATGAATAAAAAAATCTCATCGTATGTAATAATTTTTCTTTTATCCTTAGCAGTATTTAATCTGACTGGCTGTGGTACGACGCAAAAACTGATTAAGCACGGTAAGTTAGAGGTGCAAACTAAGATGTCGGACACTGTTTTCTTAGACCCAATAGACGATGATAAGAAAACTGTAATTCTTCAAATTAGAAATACTACAGACAAAGAAGGTCTTGATATTGAGGCTCAAATTAAATCCGCTATTGAAGCTAAAGGATATAAAGTAGTAAATAAAAGTAAGGATGCCAATATTATGATTCAGGCTAATATTTTACAGGTAGGCAAATCTACTTTAGAAGACCCATTTGCAATATTATCTGGTGGATATGGCGCTACATTTGAAGGTATGGCAGCAGGAGCAATGATAGTTGGAGCAACTGGTGGTTCTGGAAGGGATATGTTAGGTTATGGGTTATTAGCAGGAACTGCAAATGCTATTCTTGATGCGGCTGTTGAAGTAGTACAATACTCAATGGTAACAGATTTACAAATTAGCGAAAAAGCAACAGATAATATTGTATCAGAAACTAGTAATGCATCATTAAAACAAGGGATAAGTGGTTATAAAAAATCAGATTGGCAAGAAAAAACCAATTGGAAAAAATACCAAACAAGAATTATAAGTGTTGCTAAAAAAGTAAATGGAAAATTTACTGAGGCGCAACCTGAGTTGGTAAAAGGACTAGTTAGATCAATATCTGGATTACTCTAATAGTTGGTTAATTTGTGTAGCAAAAAAAGGAAGAATCTAGTAATATTGTGATGATATAAGTAGGCTCTTATGACGATAGTAAAATACTTAAACCCAAGAAATGACATAGCATTTAAGAAGATCTTTGGAACTGAAAAGAACAAGGATATTTTGATGCATTTCTTAAACGATGTAATAGAAAGAGAAGGGAAGAAAGAAATTACAAAAGTAAGACTACTCAATCCAATGCAACATCCTGAACTTATAGGAAAGAAACAGAGTGTAGTTGATGTTTTATGCGAAGAAGAGGATGGAACACAGTACATAGTAGAGATGCAGGTAGCAAAAGTTGGTGGATTTGAGAAAAGAGCTCAATACTACGCAGCAAAAGCATATTCATCTCAAGCTGAAGAGGGGTATAATTATGATCATCTTAAGGAAGTAATATTCTTAGCGATAACAGAATATGAAATGTTTCCAAAGAAGAAGGGGTATAAATCAGTCCATTACACATTGGATAAAAAGACATATGAAAGAGATCTAAAAGACTTCTCATTTACATTCATAGAGCTCAAAAAGTTTAATAAAAGGATAGAGGAATTAAAGAGCTTTGAAGATAAATGGTGTTACTTTTTCAAGTATGCAAATGATCCTGATGATATGGGTGAATTAATCAAAAACAGTGACGAGGTAATTACAAAAGCATACCATGAGCTAGAAGCACATCACTGGACAAAAGATGAGCTACGTGCCTATGAAGCTTCAGAGAAGATTGCTAGAGATAATAAAGCTAGAGAAGCTTATCTTGAGGGCCTTGCAGAACAAGCTGAGCTTAGGGGTATCGAAAAGGGTATCGAAAAAGGTAGAGAGGAAGGTAGAGAGGAAGGTATTAAAAAGGGTAAAATAGAAAGAAATTATGAGATAGCAAAAAACATGTTATCTCATAATATTTCTGCTGAGATCATATCTCAGTCTACAGGACTTAGTATTGACGAGATCAACAACCTGAAGAATTAGCATTGCTAAACAGATATAGCATACGATTGAGAAAGCTGCTATGATATGTACAATAATACAAATAAGGTTAATATATGTCAGAAATAATATGTTGCAAATGCAGAGAAAGTAATTATTACAGATCTGGGAAAGTGAACGGGAAAGACTTTGTTCGGTAGGTTGTGTTTTTCTTTATGGAGGGCATATTATACTATTTTAACGGAACTTTGTTGCATAAATACCGTAGGTAGGTTTTTCGGTATTTTTTAAGCAATACGGATTGTCTTAGGCATCCCAATGCTTTTCATAATATTTAAAATTAGCAGTGATATTTTTGCTTCGTTTTGTTGACCTAAGAAATGTTGTGCTTTAAATTTATTACCTATTATTCGTTTATATCTAGAGAATGTTTCTTCTACTTTTAGCCTGTTCCCATGGTTAATTTGGCCATTACCAGGAGGCCCTATAAATCTCGCGCCCTCAGTGTTTTTATGATTTTGCATAGAAGCTTTTATTCTATTCTTAAAGTAACCACCATCTCCTACAACAGACTCTACTTTATTAGTAGTTTGATTAAATCATTTAGGAGCTACCCCTATATCGCTTTCTCTCAACGTTGTAACTTCTCCAGCTATTATATTCCCATCATCAGTTACACTAATGTGTAATTTACGCCATATTTTCCTAAATCTTCCTTCATGCTTATGCTTTATCCATTCCTGCTCTCCTACTACCTTAATACCTGTACTATCAATGATCATATTAATAGCACCTTTTGGCTTCTGAAAAATAAATTCTACTGCTAATTCTCTTATTCTCCTTGATACTGTTGTATAATCTGGAACCTCCAATTCTACTTTCATCAATTTTAATATTGCTTTTACAAACCCCTCTGTTTGCCTTAATCTCAAATTGAACACCTGTCTTAATATGTATGCTGTTTGTATCGCATAATCTGAGTATTTACGCGGCTTCCCTTTGCTTTTATCCCGCTCTTCTTCTTCATACCATTTTTCTATCCCTTCTTATGTAAACCATATCGTGATATCACCCCTTTTCTCAAGTGATTTATTGTATGCTCTCCAATTCACTACTTTGTACTTACCTTTTCTCAGCTTTTTTTTCCTCATTCTAGATAGTGTCGTCATGAGATTTGTGGTATAATATGAAAGAAAAGATAAATCAGGAGTAAAAATGGATTTAGGGCTACATAGGCATGATATAACAGATAATATGTGGGATTTGATAAAGGATCATTTGCCAGGAAGGGAAGGTACGTGGGGAGGTTTGGCACATAATAACAGAAGATTCATTAACGCAGTATTTTGGATATTAAGAACAGGTTCTCCCTGGAGAGATTTGCCTTCAGAATATGGAGGATGGAAAAATACACATAAAAGATTTTGCAGATGGAGAGACAAAAGGATATGGGAGGCTTTATTGGAGATATTTGTGAAAGAACCTGATATGGAATGGTTAATGATAGACGCAAGTCATAGTAAAGTGCATCCACATGCTTCAGGTGCAAAAGGCGGCAATCAAGATATGAGTCGTACAAAAGGGGGCTCAATACAAAGATTCACCTTGCCGTGGATTCACATGGTATGCCACTCAAAGTTATTATCACAAAAGGCTCAGAAGCTGATTGCAAGCAGGCTGTTAATCTTATTGAAGAGATGAAAGCTGAGTACTTACTAGCCGACAGAGGGTACGATGCTAATTACATAATTGACCATGCCCAAGAATTGGGCATGAGAGTTGTTATTCCTCCTAAAAAGAACAGAATCACCCAGAGAAAATACGATAAAGATTTATACAAAATAAGGCATATTGTAGAAAACACCTTTCTTCATCTTAAAAGATGGAGGGGAATTGCAACCAGATATGCTAAAAATTCAGCTTCTTTTCTTGCCGCAATTCAGATTAGATGCTTATCTCTTTGGCTTAAAATCTCATGACGACATTATCTAGAATTTTCTTCTATTTTTCTTCAGGCTATTTTATTTTTGGGAGTGTTGCCATAAGATAGATAAGATGCTAAAATGAATATAGCGAGCAACAAAGAAAATAGAGATATGAATACAGAGTGTAAAAAATGCAGTAGCAGTAAATACGTTAAGAATGGTAATATTAGGGGTATGCAAAGGTATAAATGCAAAGAGTGTGGATGTAATTTTACAAGCACTAAATTAAGAGGCTGTTCGCCAGAGATGAAGGCTCTGGCAGTGTTATTGTACAGCATGGAAAAAAGTAGCTTTAGATGGCTAGGGAAATTATTTAAAGTAGCTCATACTAGCGTATATAAGTGGATAATACTGTATGCTAAAAAGATACCAAGACCAACAGTGCCGGAAGAATTGAGAGAAGTTGAAATAGATGAGATGTGGCATTTTGTAGATTCAAAAAAAACAAATTATGGATATGGAAAGCCTATAGTAGGGAGCTCAAGAGAGTTGTTGCCTGGGTGGTTGGTAAGCGTAACGTTACAACCTTTAGAAAATTGTGGAAAATCATAAGTAGAGATAATTGCAGTTATTACACAGACGATTGGTCTGTTTATTCAGAGGTTATACCTCGCCATCAACATGTTGTTGGCAAACAACATACACTCTCAATTGAGTCCAATAACTCAAACACAAGGCACAGAATTGCAAGAATGACCAGAAAAACAAAGGTAGTTTCAAAATCTGAAGAAGTTGTCGATCTTACGATTAAGCTCTGGGTACATTTTGAGGATAACAATAATTTCCTAAGTGAGCAGGGCAATTTTATATCTATCTTTGGCTAACACTCTGTTATTTTTTATTCTTACTCTATTTCTTCTTGCTTTTTATTTATGCAACAAAGTTTCTTTGATAAACTTTCCATATTCATAACTATTCATCTCAAAACACATATCATATTTATATAAATATCTTTGAGAATCTTGAGAATAATCACATACCTCAGGGGCTTTAACAATGACATTTATTTTAAACTCCTGTGTAAAAGTCTCTAAGTGCCTTTACACCTCACCAGTTTCTCCTCCCTGAGCAACGTGACCCACTTCATGAGTTAACCAATTGAGTTCTTCATATATCTGTAGACAATCAGCGTTCTTCATATTTGCACCATTCTCAACTCTATCTCCACTCCCATACACACAACTAAGAGTTGATGCGTAATATTTACAAACGTCATAGCCATAAAAATGATCAGAAGAGTGTACTGCTTTGTGACTAGCTTCATGCACTATGACTCCAGACTTCGTATCGTGTGTCTGACCACTAATAATATTAAAATCCTCATTGCTAGCATTAGTCTTAGGATAAGTGGGAGCATTTATATATTGATTACACAAATATATTTTTTCATCGTCCGCAGAGTGTAGAACGAAACCATAAAGATGTAATTTTGGAGTACCGTCTTTTTCATAGCAAAAATCATGCCCGAACACATAATGAACATGTTTATTAGATGATAAAAATTTTTCTATACTATCATAGTCCTTTATTAAGCTATTTCTTACATCACCCGCATTGCCCATACAAAACAGATTAGATGCATGCTTATCCTGGCTAGATAGATGAGTGTAGTCCCAGCTACCAAACCACCACTTTGTAAAACTCCAAACATCCTTAGTTTCTCGTATAGAGATCAATGAAGCTATCGCATTTTCATGCGCCTTTACTGTCGCTTTTTGCATCTGATTCATTTGAGCGTCATTCGCGTTTTTCTGATACTTGTCTAAAAATGAGAAATTAACCTTCTCTGCTGGGGTCATCTTAAAGAGAGGTGAAGATCTAGAAGCATCAGTAAGTTCTAGAAGAAGCCAAGTGAAGTGCGCTTGTTGTTTAGAGTCCATACCGCTTTCCAGAACTATGATAGGACTCTTAACTTCAAGCATAGCAAAGCTTCCTTCAGGGAAATAGCAAGGTGATACGATATAAGTCACATTATAGTGACCCAGCGAGGGAAGAAGATATTCCTTTGCAAGTGAAACATTAAAGTTTAAGGTTCCGCCAGGATGAATCGAAACCATGTTATTCACAATATGCGCAGTTATACCGTGGTAATTCGCGTGAAATTTATGAGCTCCATTAGAATATAGAGCTGTAACAAAGAACGCATCTCTGGCAAGCATATCGCCTTCCTTACCCAAAACAGGATTGAGAATTGTGCATTCCTTATCCGAGTTGTTCTGAATCTTTACTGAAAGCGAAACAGGATCTCCAACTATAAAGGTAAAGGAAGAAGAGTCGCGAGGATTACTTATTTCGGCAGTTATACTCATATTATTCATCGAAAAAAGTTATGTTTTGTAAACAGGCAGATAAGCTCTCATGGTAGTACATAGTGTCATTTTGAAAAATATTTACAGCTCCACCATCTTCAAAATACAGCACATCAACACTGTAGCACACGTCATAAGACCCTCTTGTGATATTATACGCATTCATAAGATCAAGCTGTGTAGAGATTTCTTCTCCGCTTTGCAAAACAAATTTTTGTGGAGAATATTTAGCCATCATACCTATGTATTTTACAACAGCTCCGTTGGAGCTCTTTACATCAAACCTATCCCACAAGAAACCTGGTTTCATTATCACATCATCCTGCAGTACATAGTTTTTATTGCCAGTGTTTTTCAATACTAGAAGAAGAGTCGAAGAGCTAAGATCACTAGCCCCACTCTCTAACCTTAGCGACAGTACCTCTCCCATAACAGTAACCAAAAAGAACAGTTGTTTTTATTTTCCATAAGATCCATTATCGCAGCAAACTCAAAGATCAGAAACAAAGCCCAATTTAAGAGCCTAAGCGATAGTATAAAGCAATTCCTAATAAGATAATCTTTTTCATCTAAAAGACCTTAGAAGCTTAACCTACTTAGTCATTACCCTATAAGGATAAGAGTATTATCTCACTACCTAACTATAATATCAACACCATTTGCAAAAAATTGCAGACTAAATCAACTAGGCTCTGTGGCATCTGTAAATAAGGAGTAAAAGTTTTGAAATAATTTATATATTATTCCATTAAGCAGCTAGTGAAAGAAATTTATCAAAGACAGAATTATAATGATCATTGGCAGCAAGTTGTCCTTTTTTAATCATATGCAAGAGCTCTATTACTGCAATGGTTTTGGCGGCACTTCTAAAGGATTTTAGGCTCTGTCGCATTTGTTGAAAGGGATAAGAACTTTGTTGCATAAATACCGTAGGTAGGTTTTCTCGGTATTTTTTAAGCAATACGGATTGTCTTAGGCATCCCAATGCTTTTCATAATATTTAAAATTAGTAGTGATATTTTTGCTTCGTTTTGTTGACCTAAGAAATGTTGTGCTTTAAATTTTTGGGAGTGTTGCCATAAGATAGATAAGATGCTAAAATGAATATAGCGAGCAACAAAGAAAATAGAGATATGAATACAGAGTGTAAAAAATGCAGTAGCAGTAAATACGTTAAGAATGGTAATATTAGGGGTATGCAAAGGTATAAATGCAAAGAGTGTGGATGTAATTTTACAAGCACTAAATTAAGAGGCTGTTCGCCAGAGATGAAGGCTCTGGCAGTGTTATTGTACAGCATGAGAAAAAGTAGCTTTAGATGGCTAGGGAAATTATTTAAAGTAGCTCATACTAGCGTATATAAGTGGATAATACTGTATGCTAAAAAGATACCAAGACCAACAGTGCCGGAAGAATTGAGAGAAGTTGAAATAGATGAGATGTGGCATTTTGTAGATTCAAAAAAAACAAATTATGGATATGGAAAGCCTATAGTAGGGAGCTCAAGAGAGTTGTTGCCTGGGTGGTTGGTAAGCGTAACGTTACAACCTTTAGAAAATTGTGGAAAATCATAAGTAGAGATAATTGCACTTATTACACAGACGATTGGTCTGTTTATTCAGAGGTTATACCTCGCCATCAACATGTTGTTGGCAAACAACATACACTCTCAATTGAGTCCAATAACTCAAACACAAGGCACAGAATTGCAAGAATGACCAGAAAAACAAAGGTAGTTTCAAAATCTGAAGAAGTTGTCGATCTTACGATTAAGCTCTGGGTACATTTTGAGGATAACAATAATTTCCTAAGTGAGCAGGGCAATTTTATATCTATCTTTGGCTAACACTCTGAAAGTTAACACCTAATTCTCTGATAAAATCACAAAACTCCTTAAGCTCTTCTTGAGTTACCTCTTGGAGCGATGAAATTACCTCAAATGACAATTTACTTATGCTTTCTATATTATTCAAATTTAAATCTGCTAATCCTTTACCAAATGTCTGGTATACCAGTTTAATTTTAATTAATTCTTTTAGCGTTATTTCTACTATGGCTTTACAACTATGAACTTTTATTAGCTCATTTATTATCTCTATGGCGTCTAATAACTCCTCATCAGTTTGTGATTTGATATTAAGATTAAAATCCTTGCAAAACTTAAGTATATTAACTAAATCCTCTTCTTCTCTAACATTGTTATTTAGATCGAAGGAATCAAATATTGCATCTAACCTTTCCTCTATTGCCTCATTATATTCTGTATTGCTAAGCAAACATAGCATACAATTGAGAAAGCTGCTATGATATGTACAATAATACTAATACAAATAAGGTTAGTATATGTCAGAAATAATATGTTGCAAATGCAGAGAAAGTAATTATTACAGATCTGGGAAAGTGAACGGGAAACAAAGGTATAAATGTAAAAGTTGCGGCTGTCATTTTACAATAAATGACAGAATAGAGAAGTATAGCGTAAAACAAAAAATTGTAGCAATCGCGTTGTTTAAAAAAGGCCTTAGCTTAGATAATGTCGTCATGAGATTTTAAGCCAAAGAGATAAGCATCTAATCTGAATGTGCGCCGGGCATGAGGTAAGAGCAAAGGGTTCAAGTCCCTTATGGGCTGAGATAGAGCGGTCCATTAGCTGAGGCAAGGTTAACTTCGTGAGGAGTTGGCTGAAGGAAGCTGACGGCAAAGTAAGGCTGAAACGAACAGAAACTTGGTAGTAGGCCGTTATAACTGGGCAACCTAGCATTAACTGGAATAGCCCGCCTCTATGCGGAAGTGTATAGCGGTAAACCAAGTTCAGCCTTATGGAGGTCTTGCATCTTACCCCGGGAGGCCTTTTATCTAGCTTGAGTATAAGCTACTTTGCTAGCAATAGTAGAGGACAGGATAAAAGGAGTCAGCAGAAGGCATAGTACTTAAGAGAATCGGTACCTCTCTTGAGGAAGGCCTGAATTAGATTTGTTAGGTACTGGAATTTTAATTTTGGAGTTATATGGTAGCAAAAGATAGCAATACCATCCACGGATCAAATAGTGAAGGCAGTACTGGAGCTGTTGATCATGAGGCGCATAGAGTAACTTCAGCAATTAGAATACCCCAGGACCTTGCAAAAGATGTAATTGGGGATGTAGTTAAAACTGCAAATCTCAAAAGTGCCTTTAAAGCAGTAAAACGCAATAAAGGTGCACCTGGTATCGATAAAAGAACTATCAATGAAGTACAAGAGTCCTTAGATGAGATTATCCAAGAGCTCCAATCTTCAGTTATCAACGGTAAATATACTCCTTCCTGTGTTAGAGGAGTACAAATACCCAAGCCTAATGGTAAAACCCGTTTGCTTGGCATACCTACAGTAATTGATAGAATGGTGCAGCAAGCTATAGTTCAAGTTTTATCACCTTTGTTTGATCCACACTTTTCGGACAATAGCTATGGATTTAGACCTAAGCGTTCTGCGCAAGGCGCTATGTCCAAAGCTAAAGAATTTGTAAAGTCTGGTAAATCATGGGTGGTGGATATGGACATAGAAGCTTTCTTTGATAACGTCAATCATGACATTTTAATGTCTCTAATTGCACGCTCTATCTCTGATAAGAAGCTCTTAAAGCTGATTAGATCGTTCTTAAACGCAGGCATGATGCAAAATGGCTTAATGAGCAAGAGAGACCTAGGGACCCCACAGGGTGGACCGCTCTCCCCTCTTCTAAGCAATATCTTGCTTCATGAACTTGATAGAGAGCTTCATTTACGTAAGCACTCTTTCGTCAGATACGCTGATGATTGTAACATTTATGTTACTTCTAAGAATGCTGCACAGAGAGTACTTACATCTATAACGAAGTTTCTTAACAGTAAGCTCAAACTTAAAGTTAATCTTACTAAAAGTGCTACTAGCTCTGTTCAAGACCGTAAATTCCTTGGATTTACATTGTTAACAGATGGCTCTGCTATTATTGCTAGAGAATCTATATCTCTCTTCAAAGATAAGGTTCGCCTTATCACCAAAAGAAGTAGAGGTGTTAAATTTGATACAATAATCAGAGAGTTAAATCAAGCTACGAGAGGCTGGTTTCACTATTTTAAGTGTTCCGACTTTCCAAAGCCTCTGTGGCATCTGGACGGTTGGATTAGAAGGCGTCTTCGTTCTTACAGGATAAAACAGCGTAAAAGAAAATTCTCGATCAAAACTTTTCTAACTGCTCATGGTGTATCTCAGCGATCTAGCTGGTCACTTGCTTGCTCTAGAAAAGGTTGGTGGAGAAAATCTCTATCTCATGCTGCTCACCAGGCTCTCAATTTAAAGTATTTTGAGAGGAACAACCTATTTTCCATGTATACATCTTTTGTTAAACACAAATCTGAAACCGCCGTATGCGACATCGCTTGTACGGTGGTGTGAGAGGGAGATTCAGCAATGGATCTCTCTACTCGATTTTATAGAAGAGAATGTTGAAATAAAAGGAACTATAAGATTAGAGAATAAAGGAAAATTAAAATTAAACCTTGGAGATTACAAATTAATTAATACAACTAGTGAAAACATAGAAGAACTAGTCATTACATCTACTGATTCAGAAGATAATACAGGATTGATAAAAGATATAAGGTTAGATAGTGTTCTGATTAATAAAGGGGTGGTTAAGCTAAAAGGAAATAATGTAGTAGGCAAATTAAATATAGAAGAAACTCAGTTAGATTTAGATGAAAAATCTGAACTAGTAAGTAATGAAGTATTTATAAAAAGTATAAATCGTGATTTTAATCTAATGGGGAAGATTACGGTTCAAGATTCTTTTATTTATAATGGCAAATGTATTACCTTAGATAAAGAAAGCTCAATAATAAGTAAAGATGGAAATATAGAAATAAGCTTACTAAATTGTAATTTGAGTCATAATGGATATATATGGTCAGGGAAGGATTTAAAATTAGAATTAGAAAAAGGATATTTAGCAAATAAAGGAATAATAGGAGCTGATGGAATAGGAAATATTTTGGTAAAAGAGAGTGGAGCTAAGTTAATAAATAGTGGCAGTATTCAAGGTGGAGTTGATTTTACCGTAAGGCTTGAGGCAAATGGAAAAGTAGAAAATGAAAAGGATGGAGTAATTAATGGGAAGGGAAATATTAAAATAATAGCAAATTCTATTATCAATCAAGCAGGTGGAAAGATAAGTAGTGTAAATGGTATTGAATTAGATATTACAAAATTAATAAATAGTGGAGCGATATATTATAAAGAAGGTAAACTTAATATTAGAGATGCACTTATTAATCATGCATTAATAATTGGAGAAGAATTAACTGATATTAAAATGGGAGGAAAGGGTGAGATTCATAATAATGAAAATGCACGGATTAAGTTAGGAGGTAAAGTATATATTGGTGGCAATGACGATAAGAATATAAGTTTACTTAGAAATTATGCGGCAAGTATTGCAATCACAGGAGAAGAACTAACATTAAATGTTGATAAAATTGATAATTTAGCAAGAGAAGAAGGTTATAAAAAAGAAAAATATGATTGTATGATAGTAGATGCAGAGAATAAAGGAGCAACTTACTTTCATACTAGAGACATACAAACTATATCATATATAAAATATTCGAATATTAGATTAGAAGGTAACTCTGTTACAATAAATGGTAAGATTATAAATAAAAGCAGTTTATTCAGTATTCAAGGAAAGTTAGTTAATAACTCAAAAATTAGTATAGAAAACATAGCTAAAAGTCTTGTAATAGAAGAGCATAATATTAGTATGTTTTATTATTGGGAATATTACCCTGGAGACGAGTACATGGTTCCAGTCTCTAATGAGAAATACCTAAGAAATATAGGGGATGATCTAACAAAAAGGGGTAGACAATCAGATTTTATTTTAAAATTTAAATGTATAAAAGCTAGTACGGAAGCATATTTTAATGACAATATAATACAAACCACAGGAAGTAATAGTCAATTTGAGGCATTCTTTAAAAACCCAATTTTAGAAATAATTCTGAGAGGTCAAGAAGCGATCAGATATATAAATGAAGATGTGCAAACAAATAACAATTTTTATAACACAAGAAAAGGAACCACAATATATAAAACCTATCCTTCAACAGTAGCATTTACAGATGTAGAAGGAGCTAGGGTAGCAGGGCTTTCAAATTATGCAGTAGCAAAAAGTGAATTGTCAAAACTACTTGATGAGTTTAAGGATAATAGCAATGCACTGGTACCATATGATTTAAAATCACAGGAGATAGAAGAGTTTAAGCTATCAGCAATTGATATGATGAATAGTCTAAGGAAGGAAGGTTATGAAATAAGATTGGATAATGTATTTAACTTTGGTGGTCAAAGCAGTCAAGAAGCAAGATTTTTAAGATATTTCTTTGAGCAATATAATCCTGGGATTTACAAAGTAAATACACCAAATCAATTAGCAATAGGAGATGGGTCTTGCGGAGATAGTTGTGCACTTGCTGGTGATGGGACTGGGTTAGTTGCAAGTGGTGGATTAGTAACCAATTACATATTTGAAAGTATATTTGAGCTTCCAGGAATGAAACAAAAAGGAACTGCTTATTTACTGAAGGAATTGGGATATAGTACAGGTGATATTATACAAATACTAGCAGACCCTGATTATGAACATGAGGTATTAAAAAGAGCAATCTTTGATAAGTTAGGTAAAGCATATATATGGAATCATAAGAAGAATGATGATGAAGAGTTTGATCAATTGCTTAAGAATGCAGTCACAGCTAAAAGGGATTTAGGGTTAATACCAGGCATAGAATTAACAAGATGGCAACAAAGTGAGCTTGTGGATGCAATACTGTGGCCAGTAAAAGAAAATATAAATGAAATTGAAGCATGGTCTTTAAGATTGTATGTAACAGAAGAGATACTTAAGGATGGTTATAGTAGTGCAACGATAGCACTTAAGGATACAACATTAATTATAGATGAAGATGTATTTAATGGTGGATTGATAGATTCAATAGGAGATACATTTATAGAAGCAAGGAATATTTATCAGCTAAATCAAATTAAGGGAAGTGGTAGTTTAAATGTCGAGGCTAGAGGTAGCTTTATAATGGAAATGCTTGTGAAGGTGATTGAACAATATAGTAGTAACTCGCATAAAGTAAGCTATGTGCCAATGAATAGTCCAGCAGTAGATTTGAGTGGAAGCTTTAAAGTAAATTCTAAAGGAAATATTGGTGTAAAAGGTGGAGAGATAAAAGCTAATACCATTGCAATAGAATCAGGAGATAAGGTAATAGTTATACCAGCTGCAATATATAATAAATTATATTATTCATGGGGTGATGGGTATAGTAGAAGTGAGAGTTTAGAATATGAACTTGCTAGGATAATGGCAAGTGGAGATATAAAGATAGTAAGTCAAAATGGAAATTACTTATACTCACCAATAATTAAAACAGAAGGAGAATTTGAGTTAGAAGCAAAGCTTGGGAAGAATGTAATAGAAGCAGTTGCGAATAAGTATATAAGTGAGAGATATGAAGATGATAGTTGGTTCGTGTTTAGTAGTGAAACATATTCATATAGTAGCATTACGAATATTATAAGACCTTTTATAAGTGCAGCTAAGAAAGTAGTATTTGGGTCATTAGAAGATACAGCAATAAGGGCAGCGATCATAACAACAAGCTCAATGGAGATTAAGACTGGAAAAGATGATATTGTTGGATTAATAAGCTTATTACCTGGTAAGAATATACTGCTAAAAGAAGAGTGGGGAGAAAGTGATTATGTAATAAGAAGCAAAAAATATGTTGGCAAATCAGTATCTGAGGAGATAGTTCCTACAATAATTCAAATTAATAACGACTGTAAGGGGTTAGAAGATGAGAAAAATGTGGTTAAAACTATGGATGGAAAATGTGCCACATTTATAGGCTATGGAAGTGGCGGATGGTTACAGTTGGCAAGTAAGGTAGAGGCTGAGACGATAGAAATAAAAGCACCAAAAGGGATAAAGTTAGTGGCAGCACCAGAATTAGATTTTAGTTATGCGGCTGTAGATAAAAAAGGAATAGGCTTTGCATTTACATCAAATTCAAGAGAGCAAAGTGTAGGGCTTGGGATTAAGGTGAGTAAAAGTAGAGAGACGAGTGCGGAAGCAATACATAGGGTCTCAAGTTTAGTAGGGCATTTTATAACACTAGATACAGATGAAACTATTTATACAGAAGGAGCGTATATAAAAGCAGAGGAAAAGTTAACAACAAGATCTAAACTAGAAATACATGATGTGGTATATGATACTAAGACACATAGCCAAAGGAAAGTAGAAGGGTTTTTAGGATTGAAGTTAGGGATACAAAATAGTATAGCAGGACTTATAGAAAGTGGTAAGAGTGTAGATAAAAGTATTAGGCAAGGTGGGAAAGAAGGAGCGATTAATACAGCATTTGCAGCATGGGATGCATATAATACATTAATGGGTATAGCAGCAGGTGGAGGATTATTCCAAGGTGGAGTATGGTTATCTGCAAGTTATTCAGAAAGCAGTAATGAGTTAGATAAAAGAACAGTTAAGTTTACAACAATAGAAGTAGGAAAAGAAGAAGATGGAAAATTAAAAGAAGGCACATATGAAAGCACAAGTGAGGAGTTGAGATTAAAATCAACACAGATCAAAGCATATGATGCATATTTTAATACAAATAAGCTAACTACAAATACAGCAAATAACGAAGAACATAGAAGATCACAAGGCGGTGGAATAAATATCCAAGTTGGAATGAGTGGAACTGTAGGTTCAAATGTAGGTGGCAATACAGGAAAGCTAAATAGTGACGAGATAGTTCCTATTCATGCAGAAATATATGTAACAAATAGATTAGAGTTAAAAGTAAAGGGACATGCGGATATCAAAGGTACATTTATAGAAGCAAAATCACTTGAAGCAAGCTTTGAGAGTTTAATATTGGAATCAGTAAAAGAGCTAGAAGAAAGCAGTGGTAGGAGCTTTGGATTATCAAAAGGATGGGGTAATAGTGTATCTAAGAACTATGGTGGATCATTTGAAGTAAGTAGTGGTAAGAGAAATGTAGTAAGTAAGTTAACAAGGTTAGTTGGACAAGAAGATACAAATATAATAGTAGCACATGCGCTAGAGTTAAATGGAGCAATGATAGCAAATGCTGAAGTAGATGAAGAAGGGAATTACAAAGATGTGGGTAATTTGATACTTACTGTAGGAGAGTTATTTGTGAAGCATGTATACGATAGTGATGAGGGGCATACTCTTGGAGCAAGTATTAATTATATAACTGAAAACAAAGGAAGCGATGGAAAGATAAGTAAATACGGAGTTGTGATTGGCGGAAGAGATGGGGATGGATATACATTTGCGACAATAGGAAAAGGAGAAGTCAAATGTACAGAAAGTGAAGTTAATAAAGTATGTGAAATAGAAAAAGCAAATAGAGATGTAAGTAAGACAAGTAGCTTTGATTATAATTATAAAATAGAAACAATAAGAGCTAAGTTTAGCTCTTTAAATGAAGAAACAAAGAAGAAGGCAATAGAAAATCTAAAATCTGGAAAGTTCTTTGAGAATATTGCAACTAGCTTTATGGATGCAGTTGGTGAGGTTGGGGAAGCATTAGGTAATATATTGCCAAATAAAGAAAGCATCACACAAGATGAGAAAACTAAATTTAATCCCAAGGATCAAGTATTTACAAATAATAAATATGCAAGAAAAAATACTCTAGATGAATTATCAGAAATAGATCAAAAAATTTTAGAAAAATATCCAGAACTCAATGGTGATATATATAAAAAATTATCAATTATTAGATTAGCACATCACTTAGAAAGTAATAATTTGGTATTAGATAGAAATGGCGCAATTGATACAGCATATGCAGCAGTATCGAAGTATATGTCAGAAAATCCAGTGATTAGACCAGCAGCATTGCCATTAGCGGCGATGGGAATTGGTCAGGCAATAAGAAGCTGTGCGACAAGTTCTGCATGCGTAAAAGCTGTTCTGGAAATTTCAATAGGAGCTGCAGCTTGGCTTGGAATTAAAATTACAACAGATAAGCTTAATGAAGAATCTTACAAAGATAGCAATGATGATATTTCTAAAGATAAGCAGCAAACTCAGCAAGAGCCAGGAACAGCAGTAGCCTCATCAGGAGCACCTGATCCTGATGATGACTTCGATCCTGATGAAGAAGAAAACCTAAATAATGAAAAATCTACTAATCAACTTAATCAAGAAATAAAAAAAGGACAAGCTCCTAAAGAAATAAAAAGGGTCGATAAAGCTAATCCTTTTATAAAAGGACAAAAAACACATGTTCATTTTAATAACGGTGCTGCTTTAAATAAAGATGGGACATGGAGAGAAGGATTTATAAAACTAACAAAAAAACAAAGATTATGGTTACAAAAAAATGGATGGAAATTACCAAATGATTAAATTTAATAACATAGAAGACTGGTTTAATAAAATACAACCAGAAATAAAAAAATCTAAATCAGTTGATATAGATTTAGACTATTTCTTAAAGAGAAATAAGGACCCTCTTTGCTTTGTAAAAAAGGGTATTGTAATGTTAAATGAATTAGTAGTTTTATGTAAAAAAAAGGGCATTATAGAAGATTACATGCCGTCAATAATTATTCCATTAAAATGCATTAAAGCTAGTAACATTGCAGTATTCAATTCGAATAATTTTGATTTAGTAAACGAAATAGACAGTATGAGCCCAGGTGATATATGTTTAATTAATCGTGATGAAAATAAGTATTATGTCATGTTAGAAGAATATAAGTATCCTCTAAAAATAGAGTTGCCAATAAAATTAAATAAAAACTGCAAAATTTATTATCATTGCTTTCGTAATGAAGAAGAATTAAAGCATAATTGGGAATTCTATAGATATATAAGCATAAAGCATTATACAGATAGGCTTATTAATTAAAATGAAGCATACAAAAAACCCTAGTGAAAATGGCAAAAATAATCATGAAGAAAAGGACTCTAAAAAATAGGTAAAATCGTATACAAAAAACAATTATTTTTTGTATGGAATTAAGTTACAAAAAAAATAAAAATTTTATTTACTCTTTAACTGCAGCTTGTTATAGTAACTAAAACTAAACCGGTTTACTTGCTATGGCACCGTCAAGTTAATGGAGGTAAGGGCGTGACAGAGCATCTTTTTAAAATTATGCAGCAGCTATGGATTGAGCGGCGTGATCCCAAATAGATTTAGCTTCGAAAAACATTTCTTTTTGCTTGCTAGAACTGTTAATATACCTGCCCACATCTACTGAAAATATGTTCCTTATTTTTCCCATCAAAGAAAGAGTTTGCTGTACCCCAGAAGGAGATTTGAATTTTATTAGGCATTTCTCTTTCCTGCGTGTTGGTTGGTGTGCATTTTCAACCCTATTATTTAATCCTTTATGGCGCCTATGCTCTGTTTTAGGGCACATTTCTTTTATAGGTTTGGTATAGCTTTTTAATTTATCTGTCACGATTACTCTGGGTACTGGATTTGATTGTAATAATCTTGATAAAAACCTTATCGCAGACTTTTTATTACGTCTGGTCTGTAGGAAGACATCTATCTCATATCCATCTTCATCTACAGCTCTCCACAAAATAAAATATTTACCGTTAATTTTAATGCTCATCTCATCCAAATGCCATTTATCCTTTGCTTTCCTCTACTTCTTCTTGATTATATCTAAAAACCTTTTTCCAAATTTAATACACCATGCTCTTATCGTTTCATGGCTTACTTCTATACCCCTTTATAACAACTCTTCTGCTACGTCTCTATAACTCAAATTAAATCTGTGGTACAACCAAACTGCATGTCCTATTATCACCATTGGATATCTGTATCTGCTCGCTCTTTCTTCCATTGTTTTTCTATTATTTTTTATTTTGCTCCAATTTACTATTTTTTCCCTCTTCTCTCAATACCTTTTGCACCTCAACTTTTTTAACTTGACGGTGCCATCTGATATCCAAAATGGAGAGTTTTCAAAAAGCTAAATCTATCTGTGATGATGCCGCTATACAGGCTTGTTCTGTCTAAAATAGACTTGAATATAATACTCTTATACTCAATGAAACTTAACTTGACGGTGCCAAAAGTTCTGTTGACATTAATCGCCGCTTTTTATACTATCATATAAAATTGTATAAACACGATTTAAGCTATGAAAAGTTCTGAATTAACGCAATTAACGCCTCAAAAAGCACATTCTCTTGAAATTGAAAAATATATTGAATCTTACGGTAAAATTATATCTACATCTGAGTTACAGGCTTTGCCTAAGCATGATCAATTCATGGAATTGTGCACAAGCCAAGAACTGAATAACGAATATAATGCTGTTAGTAACGGCTACGATTATTTAATTAATAAATTTTACACAGACCTTAAGCATTTTCACGAGAGATCTACGCTACTTTTTCAAAGTGGCAAGCAAGATTTTGATGTTAAGTTTAATGAGAACATAATATATGGCCATAACGCAGATAATCCTGACCAAAAGCCACTTTCATGCTCTCATTCGGATAAGTACTATAACATTATGCACATATTTTTTCAATACTTGGCGATAAAAAATGAAAATTTTAAATTTGAACAAAACCCTGGACTTTTTTTCTCTATTGGGAAAAAGTCGTATTCGGCTTATTCTATGGCCAATATCTCAAAATATTTTCAAATTTCTGCGTACGTTAATGGCCAAGCAAAGCAGCTAGATTTTTATAAAGAAGATAGTTCTGCTATTAAGACCCCCATAAAAGACACTTTTAAAGCCTTAGATGATTATATGAATGGTATAAAATTGTTGCTAAATCGAGATATAAGAGATGAGGGATCTATGTGTGAAACCATTCGAGACAGCGAGCCTTATACACAAGCGATGGTCTGTATCCAACATAATAACGTTGTTGTTAACGCAAATGCGCCGATGAATTACAAAAACTGCTATGCTATCATGCAGTGGATTAATGTGCATCCAGAAATATGTGGTAATTATACCGAACTAACAATAGAAGATCTATAAAATGGTATCGAGCATCATTAATTGTAAAAAATATAAAGATTCTAAGGCATTTGTCCCTAAAGATTATTCTTTAAAAAGCGTTAAGGCAACGGATAAGTTGTTACAAAACATTGTTGATTCAATGTTCGTAATTAAAAGTACTGACAGTAATGTAGTATTAAATGAAGATTGCTTAAGCCTATCTAGTGTATTAGTAAAATTATTGGATTTTGATGAAATAAAAAATGTAGACGCCCCTTCATTTTTTAACATTTCGTATAATTTATGTAGACTAAGTGAAGTGGTATCAGAACGTGATTACTATTCTTTTTGCGTTAATTTAACAAAATCTGATAAAACTAAGGATTTATTGCTTGGATTCAGTGCACTGATAAATGCTGAAGGAGATAAATATTGCAACCTAAAGTATGATGTTTTTAAAAAAAATGATGCACAGTTCGCAAAATTATATACTCTATGCGGCGATTTCTATTTTTTCTCTACTTTATTAGACGATGCTGATAATTGGTATCAACGCTCCTACTCTATAAATGGAAATTCTTATTCTGCTTCTCAATTGGGTGTTATACACATAGCTAAAGCAAAGACAGAAGAGGATGTACTGAAGGGCTGCAAATATCTTCAATATGGCTCAAGCTATTCAGAATTAACAAAGGCAAGGTACTTGCTTTACACCTATAACAGCATTTGCTTCGATGAAAAGATCTTTACTTCTATTCTAAAAGATCTGGGAGATGAAACGCCAGTCGCTTTGTGTGTCAATTACCATCTTATCCATCAAAATATAGTGATCGATGATTCATTTTTTTCTTTTGATAAGATGCTGTCTTTTTTTGAGAAAGATAGTTGTATAAAACATTACTATTTATATCATAATATACTTTATGGCATAGATTTAGGAATTGAGAGGGTTACATTATCATCAGCCTTAGATGAGATTTTTGATGTATACCTATCATCTAGATTGCTTTATGCAAAAGTTATAATAAATGATATTAATTCAAACATCAAAGATAAATTGAATTTTGAATCTGACAGATCGTTAGGTCAAAGTAGTTATATAGGCCCGAAGAAAGATATAAAAGAAAGTTATGAAAAGGTTTTGCAAAAAAAATATATAGTTAATAATGCTGAGTTAAATAAGCTCTTACCAAAAGACACTGCGAATCTTAAAGATGTTTCTGCGTTTACTAGAAAGTATTTAACTTTATATCATCCAGATAAACTAAAAGACTACCAATCAAAAATCGATGATATAGAAAAGGAGCAATTCTCCAAAGAAGATATTTATGTAATAAACTCCTATAATAACGCTCTCAAGAAGGATCAGGTTAAAACGGTCATAGAATGTGGGTGGTTTTATTGCTCAGAAGTTGTTAAATTTACTGAAGACAGATCTTTCTTATCGATTGATTATTTTTACAAAAGAAACGAAGAGTTATTTTTAAAACTAACAAATATTACCAGTCTCAATTTTGATAACTCTATTGAATACTCGCCATACAGTATCATGCAATATAAAGAATATTCGTGCAAGTTTTTAAAAGAGTTACTAAAAATCGTTATTAATTTTAAAAAGTCCTTTCCTTTAGAGGCGCGTGAGATTTCAACTGTGTCTGATAAATATTTTGAAAGTATAAACGTTGCCTTTTCCACATCTATTAATGGACGGGAATGCTATAACTCGATTGGGTATGATTTAATAGATCTTGCATTTGAACAAAAAAACTTAGCCTTAATAAGGCAATATTTTGATCACTTTTCTCAGTACTCGGCTAACCTCAAAGGTTGTGAACAAAATTTTCATTACTCACTAGATTCGTTGCTAAATGGCGTCTCAAGAAATGAGGAGGTTACTTATTCTAATTGCCCAAGATTTGAATATATAGCTAGACTATATAATGGCAATACTGCAATAGACGGCCTAGAGGTAGAATTAGATTTATACCTTTCATGCGAGTATTATAATCAATCTCAGCTTGATAAATCTGATATAAAAGAAGAAATAGGATACGAGCAATGGCTAATATGTGAACCTTACTTTACAGAAGACTTATAGTCATTAATATCTGGGCTAAGTCTAATAAGAGAAAGAAATGCCAGCCATTAAGTTAGCTATGGCTCCTCCTTTTGTATTAAATCTACATAATTTAAGATCTATACTTGTATTTTCATTTACAGGAAATTCTACGCCTAATCCGTATTTGATTCCGAGTCCATATCTTTTTTCTTTATTTACTAATTCTCTTTTTTGATCTACCTTATAAACACTCTCTATACTATAGGATATAGAGCTGCCTATCAGAACATATGGATTAAATTGCACTTGGTACAATTTATTAGTAACTAGTATTTTGGCTATAGGTATTTCCAAATCCAATCCCAGTCTATAATCAGCAATATAAGAAACGAAAGACTGAGTGGTTGTGAGTAGTTTAGACCCTTTATTATATCTTTTTAATCTATCTGCGAAAATATACCTATCTACTGCCATATCACAAATTGGTTTTGTTAGTATATAATGATCATTTAAAATCCATGGGTTTTCTTTTTTAGTTATATTTGATACTATGCACATAGTGTAATAAGCTAGTACTTTATATTTTTTAGAGATATAATGAGATGGAAAGTATTCTGCAATATCTATATCTGAAGTTGTACTATAATGCCTGCTCGAAAAATTCCTACCTGCTGATATGGAAAGCCAATATTTATTGTTTATTGGGATTTTTAATGCAGCCTCCGTTACATTTTTGCCCGCTGTTAACTCATACTTATTTTTAGCCCTTATTTTATTAATTTCTTGCAAACTAGTTTTATTATTGAAATTAAACTCATATGTCAAATCTATATCACGCATTGAAGCTTTGGCAGCTTGATAATTTATCAATATCATAAATAAGGCGTATATATAGTGTCTCATATAGATTGTAAATAATGATAATTATAGCAATATAACAAAACTTACGCTATGCTATATTTTCGGTTCTGTCGCATCTGTGAAAATTCAGTGCAAAAAGTGAAAAGTGAAAATTTCAAAGTGCGGAAAATCGGGAGTTAAAAATTCTTAATTTTTACTTTTTATTTCAAAAATTAACAGATGCGACAGAACCTCTAATACTTCTGCTTTGAATTCGATCAATAAGCCATTATCTAAAGAAGACCAAATAGAAATTAGGCATAACAAATATCTAAACAATAGGATAGAAGGCGATCACAGATTTGTAAAGAAACGAACTAGACCGATGCTTGGTTTCAAATCCTTTAGAAGTGCCGCCAGGACTATTGCAGGAATAGAGCTCTTGCACATGATTAAAAAAGGACAACTTGCTGACAATGACAATTAGGTTCTGTCGCATCTGTGAAAATTCAGTGCAAAAAGTGAAAAGTGAAAATTTCAAAGTGCGGAAAATCGGGAGTTAAAAATTCTTAATTTTTACTTTTTATTTCAAAAATTAACAGATGCGACAGAACCAATATCAGCGTATCATAGAGAATTCTAGTAGTGATAACGGCATTGAATGATGACTAGTTGATCATTCTCAGATTTGTAAACTAGCCTATGTTCAGCATTAATCCTTCTAGACCAATAACCGCTCATATCAAACTTTAGTGATTCTGGCTTGCCAATTCCTTGAAATGGATGTCGTAAGCAATCTTTGATTAAGTCATTAATCCTTTGTAAGGTCTTTTTATCGGTTTTTTGCCAAAACAAATAATCTTTCCAAGCATCTTCAGAAAAAACAATGGTCATTTTATTCTTCAATCAATTCCTTTTTGAGGAATTTCTGCTTTTCAATTTGTTTTAAAGACCTAGCAAGACGAGCAGCATTTTTAGGACTACGCAAAAGGTAAAGAGTTTCTTCAATGGCACTGTAATCTTCAAGAGAGATCATAACAACGGGCTTTTCATTCTGTCTGGTGATGATTAGAGGAGTGTGGTCATTGCAAACAGAGCTCATAGTTTTAGCAAAGTTTTTTCTTGCTTGAGTGTAGGTAATAGCGTCCATAAGTTTATATTTTGGTTATTTTGAATTTTTATCTAGGATACTACATAAGTACTTATATAGTCAACAAAAACCTTAAAGAGGATTTTTTATGAAGTTTTTTACCAATAATCTCAATAGAGCAAAGAAGTTAAAATTAAAACCTATTTAAACCCACCTTTAAAGCTCGTACAGCAACAATAAGCATCTAAACTATATATCCCTACCAGAAAACAAGAAGTAGCTCTAAAAACATTATTAAAACCTGATTAAATAGCATTAATGATTTTAATGGGATTTTGCAGATTAAAATGCTGGCAACAAATAGGGTTCTGTCGCATCTGTGAAAATTCAGTGCAAAAAGTGAAAAGTGAAAATTTCAAAGTGCGGAAAATCGGGAGTTAAAAATTCTTAATTTTTACTTTTTATTTCAAAAATTCAGAGTGTTAGCCAAAGATAGATATAAAATTGCCCTGCTCACTTAGGAAATTATTGTTATCCTCAAAATGTACCCAGAGCTTAATCGTAAGATCGACAACTTCTTCAGATTTTGAAACTACCTTTGTTTTTCTGGTCATTCTTGCAATTCTGTGCCTTGTGTTTGAGTTATTGGACTCAATTGAGAGTGTATGTTGTTTGCCAACAACATGTTGATGGCGAGGTATAACCTCTGAATAAACAGACCAATCGTCTGTGTAATAACTGCAATTATCTCTACTTATGATTTTCCACAATTTTCTAAAGGTTGTAACGTTACGCTTACCAACCACCCAGGCAACAACTCTCTTGAGCTCCCTACTATAGGCTTTCCATATCCATAATTTGTTTTTTTTGAATCTACAAAATGCCACATCTCATCTATTTCAACTTCTCTCAATTCTTCCGGCACTGTTGGTCTTGGTATCTTTTTAGCATACAGTATTATCCACTTATATACGCTAGTATGAGCTACTTTAAATAATTTCCCTAGCCATCTAAAGCTACTTTTTTCCATGCTGTACAATAACACTGCCAGAGCCTTCATCTCTGGCGAACAGCCTCTTAATTTAGTGCTTGTAAAATTACATCCACACTCTTTGCATTTATACCTTTGCATACCCCTAATATTACCATTCTTAACGTATTTACTGCTACTGCATTTTTTACACTCTGTATTCATATCTCTATTTTCTTTGTTGCTCGCTATATTCATTTTAGCATCTTATCTATCTTATGGCAACACTCCCCAAAAATTAACAGATGCGACAGAACCTATAGGATTGCAGCTATAGTGTCTTTGTATTTTTTATTAAAGGTAAGTTCTTTTTCCAAGTATAGATAGATTCCTAGATTCTCAAATCTAATGATACCATATGCATTGCTTACATTGTATCTATAATTTCTATACGAATCTAATTTGTGTTTATATTTTGTCCATCTATGCCCACACCCAATTGTATAATCTATATCAGGACTATATAGTCCTGTATAATTAAAATCTAAAATCAAGTTATTTGATAAATAATTATTACCAAGGTCTAGTATGTCAATTGGTGAATTATTAAAATTATCTAGCGTATATACATCTGACATATAATCAAAATTATTATACGAGACGCTGCTCTTAATAAATTGAGTAGCTTTGATATTAAGTAGTTTGCTGTACTTAATCGAGTAGAGAGATCCATTGCTGAATCTCCCTCTCACACCACCGTACAAGCGATGTCGCATACGGCGGTTTCAGATTTGTGTTTAACAAAAGATGTATACATGGAAAATAGGTTGTTCCTCTCAAAATACTTTAAATTGAGAGCCTGGTGAGCAGCATGAGATAGAGATTTTCTCCACCAACCTTTTCTAGAGCAAGCAAGTGACCAGCTAGATCGCTGAGATACACCATGAGCAGTTAGAAAAGTTTTGATCGAGAATTTTCTTTTACGCTGTTTTATCCTGTAAGAACGAAGACGCCTTCTAATCCAACCGTCCAGATGCCACAGAGGCTTTGGAAAGTCGGAACACTTAAAATAGTGAAACCAGCCTCTCGTAGCTTGATTTAACTCTCTGATTATTGTATCAAATTTAACACCTCTACTTCTTTTGGTGATAAGGCGAACCTTATCTTTGAAGAGAGATATAGATTCTCTAGCAATAATAGCAGAGCCATCTGTTAACAATGTAAATCCAAGGAATTTACGGTCTTGAACAGAGCTAGTAGCACTTTTAGTAAGATTAACTTTAAGTTTGAGCTTACTGTTAAGAAACTTCGTTATAGATGTAAGTACTCTCTGTGCAGCATTCTTAGAAGTAACATAAATGTTACAATCATCAGCGTATCTGACGAAAGAGTGCTTACGTAAATGAAGCTCTCTATCAAGTTCATGAAGCAAGATATTGCTTAGAAGAGGGGAGAGCGGTCCACCCTGTGGGGTCCCTAGGTCTCTCTTGCTCATTAAGCCATTTTGCATCATGCCTGCGTTTAAGAACGATCTAATCAGCTTTAAGAGCTTCTTATCAGAGATAGAGCGTGCAATTAGAGACATTAAAATGTCATGATTGACGTTATCAAAGAAAGCTTCTATGTCCATATCCACCACCCATGATTTACCAGACTTTACAAATTCTTTAGCTTTGGACATAGCGCCTTGCGCAGAACGCTTAGGTCTAAATCCATAGCTATTGTCCGAAAAGTGTGGATCAAACAAAGGTGATAAAACTTGAACTATAGCTTGCTGCACCATTCTATCAATTACTGTAGGTATGCCAAGCAAACGGGTTTTACCATTAGGCTTGGGTATTTGTACTCCTCTAACACAGGAAGGAGTATATTTACCGTTGATAACTGAAGATTGGAGCTCTTGGATAATCTCATCTAAGGACTCTTGTACTTCATTGATAGTTCTTTTATCGATACCAGGTGCACCTTTATTGCGTTTTACTGCTTTAAAGGCACTTTTGAGATTTGCAGTTTTAACTACATCCCCAATTACATCTTTTGCAAGGTCCTGGGGTATTCTAATTGCTGAAGTTACTCTATGCGCCTCATGATCAACAGCTCCAGTACTGCCTTCACTATTTGATCCGTGGATGGTATTGCTATCTTTTGCTACCATATAACTCCAAAATTAAAATTCCAGTACCTAACAAATCTAATTCAGGCCTTCCTCAAGAGAGGTACCGATTCTCTTAAGTACTATGCCTTCTGCTGACTCCTTTTATCCTGTCCTCTACTATTGCTAGCAAAGTAGCTTATACTCAAGCTAGATAAAAGGCCTCCCGGGGTAAGATGCAAGACCTCCATAAGGCTGAACTTGGTTTACCGCTATACACTTCCGCATAGAGGCGGGCTATTCCAGTTAATGCTAGGTTGCCCAGTTATAACGGCCTACTACCAAGTTTCTGTTCGTTTCAGCCTTACTTTGCCGTCAGCTTCCTTCAGCCAACTCCTCACGAAGTTAACCTTGCCTCAGCTAATGGACCGCTCTATCTCAGCCCATAAGGGACTTGAACCCTTTGCTCTTACCTCATGCCCGGCGCACATACCACAAAATACATCATACAAAATTACCACTCTTGGTTTTGTCTTTTTCCTGGCGCTTTCTAGTATGGGAGTGTTGCAAGATGGAATAAAGAAAGGTATAGTGGAGTGGATTACAGAATAAAGAAGAGAAAAATGTCATCAGCGCATCAAATAATAATGGTATGTTTGGATCAATTGGTTGGTAGTGAGCATCAATATCGCAAATTTAAGGAGCTGTTTAATTTTGGGGCAGCAGAGCAAGAGCTGAAGGGAATTGAATCTCCTGCTAATTATAAGGGATATGGTGTTTTACGTTTATTTAAATGCTTGTTGTTACAGTTTATGGAAGATTTGTCGGTTCTGTCGCATCTGTGAAAATTCAGTGCAAAAAGTGAAAAGTGAAAATTTCAAAGTGCGGAAAATCGGGAGTTAAAAATTCTTAATTTTTACTTTTTATTTCAAAAATTAACAGATGCGACAGAACCCATCTATTTGTAATAGAGAAGATATCACCTAACAGACACATATAAAACATGATAACATAATGAATAAGAGTAAAAAACAAATAACATAGAGAGAGAAAATAAATAAGGCAAAACTAGGATTGCTGGAATTGGCAAAACAGGTAGGGAATGTATTTTTGGCATGGAAGAAATGGGCTATAATAGGTACGCATTCTATAGATTTAAAGAGATATGGCAAGAATAGAGAAAGAGAAAAGAGAAGTGAAACGATGTTGGCAAAGTTTCTATGAAAAAAGCAACAAAGAATAAAAAAAAGGAATTGATGAAGAAGCGAGCTTTAATTGCGTTTTTAGGTGTTATGCTGGTCTTTTTTTATGAATATTATGGCAAGGATATAGGTTGTAAAGAAATAAAAGGTGTGGGAGTTAGAGTTGTTGATGGCGACACAATAGTATTGAATAATGAAAAGATTAGGCTAAAAGGAATTGATGCACCTGAATCAAAGCAGTGGTGCTGGTATATTGGAGATCATAAAGAAAAGATATCATATAAATGCGGAGTTGAATCAGCGAAATATCTAAGCAAGCTTATTGAGGGGGGAGAGAGGATAGAATGCACAAATGAAGGTAAAGATTTATATGGGAGAACGCTATCTTACTGTTATGTAGGTATAACAAATATAAATAGGGATATGGTTTATAAAGGCTGGGCAGTTGGATATGGCGAGTTTAAAGTAGAGGAATTGATAGCGATGTATAATAAAGCTGGGATTTGGAGAGGTGATTTTGAAATGCCATCTGAGTGGAGAAAAAAAAGAAAAAAGAGGAGGCGATAATAAGCATAGGGGAGAGGTATAGTTGGTAGGGTATAGAGTTGGTATGGGAGTGGGGTCGTTTAAGGATTGGCTGAGTATATTTAGTTTAAAGGTGTAGAGTTAGCTAGTGGTTGAGTTTTGGGTATATTTGTCAACGAGAGCCAAAGCGTATCCCGTTAGTAAAATTTTGGCATTGCTAAACAAATATAGTGTCAAAGAAGGAATGGATATACACAGATAATTCAGCCATATCAGCAGCTTTGGAATAAGCCTTGGTTTTTCGATTGTATCTCTTGATAAAGTCTCTGAGAGATCTATTTTTGGGCCTCAATATTATAGGTGTGCTTTTTACTTTGTGGGAGTGTTGCAAGATGGAATAAAGAAAGGTATAGTGGAGTGGATTACAGAATAAAGAAGAGAAAAATGTCATCAGCGCATCAAATAATAATGGTATGTTTGGATCAATTGGTTGGTAGTGAGCATCAATATCGCAAATTTAAGGAGCTGTTTAATTTTGGGGCAGCAGAGCAAGAGCTGAAGGGAATTGAATCTCCTGCTAATTATAAGGGATATGGTGTTTTACGTTTATTTAAATGCTTGTTGTTACAGTTTATGGAAGATTTGTCAGATCGTGAACTAGAAAGATATTTGAGTGACAGTGTTGCAGCCAAGTGGTTTTGTGATTTTGATTTAACCGAAGCCACACCTGATTATAGCGTTTTTAGTAGAATCCGCTCAAAGATAGGAACAAATTTGTTATCAAAAATCTTTGCCATTTTTAGAGATCAACTAAAATCTCAAGGATATATGAGCGAGGTATTTACTTTTGTTGATGCAAGTCACTTGATCTCCAAAGCTAATTTATGGGAAGAGCGGGATGAAGCCAGAAAACAAAAATATGAAAAACTTAACAACGAAGTCTTGCCTAAAGTCGCACATGATAAACAAGCCAAAATAGGGTGCAAGGGTGGTAGTAAATTTTGGTATGGCTATAAGAAAAACATGTAAGCGTAGATATTCAATCCGGAATGATCAACAAGGTTGCTATAACGCCTGCTAATGTTACCGATGCAAAGGGAGTTGCGCATGTTTTACCAAATAGTGGAGCAGTTTATGCTGACAAAGGGTATTGTGTTGCACCAGCAAAGAATGCAGCTAAAAGCAGAGGTATTCATTTTTGCGCCATCAAGAAAAACAATATGAAGCAAAAGAATTTTGACCTTGATCGATACTATACTTCCATAAGGGCTCCGTTTGAGAGGGTGTTTTCTCAAGATAATAAACGATTGCGATACATAGGAATTGCCAAAAATCAGTTTGCTGAATTTATGAATGCTATCTGCTTTAATTTAAAACGTTTAACGGTTCTTACTGCCTAAGCTCATAAAATCACGCTTCGCAGAATCAATAAAAAGCTAAAAATTACCATATCCCACCTCAAAGAAATCTTTTGAATTCTTGGGGAAACCAGTTTTTTGTTAATTTTTTTAGACCATGGTCCAAACTTCCTTAAATCAAACCATCACATTTATCCTTATTTTATCTTTCAACGCTCCCTGTTTACATTCTATTTTCTCCATTTTTCCCTTTCTTTTTTCCTTCCCTCTCCTTATATCACATTCTTTTCTTCTTTCCTATCCCTTTTAAAACACTCCCAAGTTAAAATGGTTCTGTCGCATCTACAATTGAAGATTAGTTTTGATAATTTTCTAGCATCGCTCTTGCTTAATTTTAGCTACTCATTTTTGTTTCTACACTGCAACATTTTTCTTATTATAGGAGCTATTTTAGGTGAGGTTTAATGTTAATATATTTTTTGCAAAATATACCTTTAGTATATTCGCTTCTTCTTGTGTCATTGTTTCATGGGTAAAGTTTTTTCTTTCTGTTATTTTCGCAAGTTCCTCATTTGTTTGCTTATCTAGCCATGCGAAATAATCTTTTATTGATCCTGTTTTTTGCAACATCTCTGTTATCCTTTTTACTTCATTTTGCTTCTGTTCTTTCTTCTTCTCTAAATATTGCTCTAATGCTTTTTCTTTTGGGTCTTGGTATTCTGTCATTACCTCTTTCGAATAGTGCAGTTTAAATATTTTTTCATCATAGTAACTATAAATGTTATTGTGTTTTCTTGAGTGCTCTTCTCTTATTTCTTTTTTTTGCTCATTGCTGAGGTTCTGATGCCATTTATAGAATGATTCTCTCTCTAGACTATCTATTAGCTCACATTCTTGATCTGCTAGCTTTCGTTTTGCTTGTTTCTTTTGTTGAATCAGTTCTTCTATTGCTATTTCTTTGGTGCTTTTATAGGTTGATTCTGTCCATGGCATTCCTTTCCTTAAGCTTCCATAAAATACTTTTAAGGGGTCTGTGTATTTTTTGTAATTATCTGGGTTATGTTTTATTCCATATGCGAAATGCCTTATTGATTCATCTATTGTTTCTGGGTCTAGTGCGTTTAGTTTGTATAATGCGATTAGATGATGTGGTTTAAAGTGTAGGTCTTCTATTAAGTGATAGTTTATGTTTTGCCATTCTTCTGGTAATTGCTCATACGTTAGTTTTGCGTTTTTAGATTCTCGGTCTTCATTAGATGGAGTTATACTTTTTGATTGCTGTGTGCTTGCGTTATTTAAGTGAGAATAATTATTTTTTTTAGAATTATCATAAACATCTTTGTTATGTATTAAAGCTTGATTTGAAAAATTTGTCGAATGATGTACATTTTTACTCCTAGATTTTAAAAGAGAATTTTCACTCTCTTCTATAGTAATATTATTTATATTATTATTACTATTATTATAACGTCTATATTTATAAAATTTATATAAACTTTTACAAAGTTCAAAACTAGTATAACCATTATAACCACTAAGAAAAGAAGAGGTTTTAATCAAACCTCTTTTCTTTAATCTTTTTATAGATTGTTGAATAGAATTTAAGCTATGACAGGTATTATCAGCCACATCTCTCATGTTAAGATTAATAGTGATAGGGGGGTTTTTAGATTTTAAGTTAGAAATTAAATAAATTATTACAGATAAAGAAACCCCCCTAATTTTATCAATACTATAAGTGTTTGTACCTGATTCTGTACCTGACTCTTTAGTGTTTGTACCTGATTCTGTACCTGACTCTTTAGTGTTTGTACCTGATTCTGTACCTGACTCTTTAGTGTTTGTACCTGATTCTGTACCTGACTCTTTAGTGTTTGTACCTGATTCTGTACCTGACTCTTTAGTGTTTGTACCTGATTCTGTACCTGACTCTTTAGTGTTTGTACCTGATTCTGTACCTGACTCTTTAGTGTTTGTACCTGATTCTGTACCTGACTCTTTAGTGTTTGTACCTGATTCTGTACCTGACTCTTTAGTGTTTGTACCTGATTCTGTACCTGACTCTTTAGTGTCATATTTTAGTTTATCTAATAAATTTTTATCCCATGCCCTCAGAGTGGTTTTTTTAAAATTTTTTCTTGGGGCGTAAGATTGGATATTAGGCATCTATAACTCCTTGAGTGATTTTACTAGAGTTTATAATTTCTATAGCTAATAAATTTACATCTTCTTTTGCAGTAGACGGCTTTGTATTATCAAATATACTTAAGTTATTAGCTATTGCATTTGGGAAATCTTGGCTTGTTCTAATAAAAGTATTAAAGATTTTGTTTTTATATTCTACCTTTGATAAAAGGTGGCTTAAAGTTTCGTGGGACAAAGAAGTTCTAGCATCAAATTTATTTAAAAGTATTTTTGTATCAATAAATTTTTCATATACCTTGAAAACGTTTGTATGTAACTCATTTAAAGTAATCTCTAAGCCTGATAAAGAAAATTTTTCAGGGTCTAATGGGATAATTATGCAATCAGAAGCCAAGGCGGCAGAAGATGAAGTTGCATTTAAAGAGGGAGGACAATCTATAAATACAAAATCATAAGAATGTTTCAAATTGTCTACAACTCTTTTTATTACTCTATCTACAGGTAAGTTATTTATAGAGAACATATTGTCTAGTACAGCATTGTCTATCCTGCTTGGTACAATGTCTAGTCCAGGAATAACATGAGAGATACATTGATTTATTTCATATTTATTTCTTAATATATCTATTAAAATAGGTTTATTTTCTGAGTTAATGCCACAGGCTTGTGTAAAATTAGCTTGTTGGTCTAAGTCTATCACTAATATTTTAGCTCCAAAAAGAGATAACCTAATAGCAGTTGCGAAAGATAGATTAGTTTTTCCAACTCCACCTTTTAGGTTCAGCCAACTCCAGCAGGTAGGCTTAAAAGTTAAATTAAATATTTTTTTTGCGCTTTCATGATTAAAAAAAACTTTATTTTTATTTTTTGAAAAAAATAAATTTTTAGATTTTAATTGTTTGTGTATAGCTGGAAGCGAAATATTAAGGAAATCAGCGGCTTCAGTAGCCAACATTTTAGGATTCATTGGTTAATATATTCTTAATAATATTAAAGCAAATATAAACCATATATTTTTAAAATTCAAATATTCAGTATTATTAAAGTTATAATATATTAAGTATTTATAAGTATAACTATGTTGATAATATTTTACATTCTTATTTAGATAATGTCGTCATGAGATTTTAAGCCAAAGAGATAAGCATCTAATCTGAATTGCGGCAAGGAAAGAAGCTGAATTTTTAGCATATCTGGTTGCAATTCCCCTCCATCTTTTAAGATGAAGAAAGGTGTTTTCTACAATATGCCTTATTTTGTATAAATCTTTATCGTATTTTCTCTGGGTGATTCTGTTCTTTTTAGGAGGAATAACAACTCTCATGCCCAATTCTTGGGCATGGTCAATTATGTAATTAGCATCGTACCCTCTGTCGGCGGTTCTGTCGCATCTGTGAAAATTCAGTGCAAAAAGTGAAAAGTGAAAATTTCAAAGTGCGGAAAATCGGGAGTTAAAAATTCTTAATTTTTACTTTTTATTTCAAAAATTAACAGATGCGACAGAACCCGAATTTGTAGTAGGTAAAAAAATAAATATATCTAGCAAGATATTAGAGCAAATGAAGCCTTATATAGGTCTTCGATATATGAATATAAAAGGACATAATAAAAAAAATAATAATATCCAAATAACTAGTATAGAAAACAGTAAATTACAAAAAATAATCGGCATAGATGTTATCCCAGTAAGAATGAGAGATAATGATATAGTTATCAAATTTATTTATTGGCATAATGACAATAAAAAAAATGGTTGTTCTTTAGAGATAGGCCTAAAATTATAAATAGACTGCTTGCATAAAACGTCTTTGTCGCATCTATTGGTTCTGTCGCATCTGTGAAAATTCAGTGCAAAAAGTGAAAAGTGAAAATTTCAAAGTGCGGAAAATCGGGAGTTAAAAATTCTTAATTTTTACTTTTTATTTCAAAAATTAACAGATGCGACAGAACCCACCAAACGACTCTATCATATTAAGAACGGCAGATTGCCCATTTACTCTTAGTAAAAAATATCCGCCGGTTGCAAAAGTAAAATCCATATAGGCTAGATCGCGTTTGTCATTCATCCATGTACGTACATTTGGGGTCATATATAACATATTAAAATAATAATTACTTAAGTAGAATTATACCATGAATTTATTGGAATTGCTAAATGAATATAGAGAAGATGAGAAAAAAAGGGTTCTGTCGCATCTGCGAAAATTCAGTGCAAAAAGTGAAAAGTGAAAATTTCAAAGTGTGGGAAACCGGGGGTTGGAAATTTTTAATTCTTAATTGGGAGTGTTGCCATAAGATAGATAAGATGCTAAAATGGGGAGTGTTGCCATAAGATAGATAAGATGCTAAAATGAATATAGCGAGCAACAAAGAAAATAGAAATATGAATACAGAGTGTAAAAAATGCAGTAGCAGTAAATACGTTAAGAATGGTAATATTAGGGGTATGCAAAGGTATAAATGCAAAGAGTGTGGATGTAATTTTACAAGCACTAAATTAAGAGGCTGTTCGCCAGAGATGAAGGCTCTGGCAGTGTTATTGTACAGCATGGAAAAAAGTAGCTTTAGATGGCTAGGGAAATTATTTAAAGTAGCTCATACTAGCGTATATAAGTGGATAATACTGTATGCTAAAAAGATACCAAGACCAACAGTGCCGGAAGAATTGAGAGAAGTTGAAATAGATGAGATGTGGCATTTTGTAGATTCAAAAAAACAAATTATGGATATGGAAAGCCTATAGTAGGGAGCTCAAGAGAGTTGTTGCCTGGGTGGTTGGTAAGCGTAACGTTACAACCTTTAGAAAATTGTGGAAAATCATAAGTAGAGATAATTGCAGTTATTACACAGACGATTGGTCTGTTTATTCAGAGGTTATACCTCGCCATCAACATGTTGTTGGCAAACAACATACACTCTCAATTGAGTCCAATAACTCAAACACAAGGCACAGAATTGCAAGAATGACCAGAAAAACAAAGGTAGTTTCAAAATCTGAAGAAGTTGTCGATCTTACGATTAAGCTCTGGGTACATTTTGAGGATAACAATAATTTCCTAAGTGAGCAGGGCAATTTTATATCTATCTTTGGCTAACACTCTGTAAAATCTAAGCTTTTTCAACAAGCCCATATCTTATGCTACCCAAATTTTAAAGGTATGGTATAGTCGGTCATTTATTTTGCAAAACAATACTTAAATATTCAACCCATGAGCAATATTATCGATCTCATCTTGAGAAGGTTTAGTATAACGAAATATTTGAGAGATAGAAGCATTGCCAGACATCTTTTGGGCAATATGTACTCCATGTTTATCAGCCACTCTTTTTAAAAAAGTATGCCTTAGCATATGTGGAGATAAATGAAACTTCTCCTCATCTGATAAAGTTAAAGAGGCATGAGCTGATATTCTTGCACAAATATAGCGTATTGCTCTAGTGGATAATCTTACTCCATTTCTAGAGAATATAGCCTGATTTGGTTTAGTTAATTTTTGAGATAAAATGTATTGCTCTAAGTATTTTCTAGGTTCGTCTGGAATTGGCACTTTTTTAGTGAAAATATTTCCTTTACGCTTAACATGATGAAACCCTTTAGCATAATAATGAGAAAGATTTAATGATACTAGTTCTGCTTCCCTAAGTCCTGTCGCTAAAAGAACAGAAAAAATAGTTATTTCAAGTAGAGGGTTTTGATTTTTTCTATTACATGCATTCAGTCGTTGTTCACAGGCCATTTTTAAACGCATTACTTGCTTTCTTGATAAACCATTCCAATGTGGACAGTCTTGAGTAATGTTTTTTACACCTTCAAAGGGAGAGCCAGCAAGCAAAGGTCTATGTTTCATCAACCATTTAGAAAAGTGACGCAGAGAATCTAAAGCTCTATTAATAGTTGCAGGTTTGTAGTTTTTATCTTGAAGAAATATTAAAAAGTGCTTTGTAACTGAGGGAGTCCAGTTATCAATATTGTCTTTACCAGTATACTCAATAAAAAAAGAAAGAAATTTCGATAAATCATTTCTCCTGGCTATTTCAGTTGCTTGAGAAGACCCAGAAACAAGTATTTTAAAATAAAGATTAGCGTAATAGAACAAGGTATTATTAGTTTCTTCAATTGATGTCAGATCAAATTTATTTATGGAAGCTTTGGTAAGCATAAAATTATCTAATTTGAGTAATTATGATATCAGTATGAAGTTTGCTCCAAGCCTTGTCTGCAGTATATACAGGCAAAGTAAGATGATCAGCAAGTGCTAAACACGCTCTATCTCCTAAAGATAAGCCTAAATGAGTAACTGACTTTTTTAAAAGTCCTGCTTGAATAGCAAGATTTTTATCAAATTGATAAACTTCAGGAATGAGGCAAAGTATTTTTTGAATATGCTCTATGGGAAGAGAAAGTTTTGAATTTAATTCGCTGACCACTTCAGAAATATTTACAGATGACATAATTGAATATGGCAACAGAGGTTCAACAACATCTTTGCCAGCTTCATTATTGACTAAAGCTAAAAAAGCAGAAGCATCAAGTATAACTTTATTCATCTTTTTCATCTTCATGTCGTGATTTACTTAAAGAGTCAGTTAGAGATATATGCTCCTTATTATATTGCATAACAATATTTTGAGCTTCTTTGACAGCTTGTTTCATAGTAAGGATGTTGATAGAATTATTATCATATCTAAGCAATATTTCCTCACCAGGATTAAGTTTCATTTTATTGCGAAGAGGTGCTGGAATTATAAGACGTCCATTTTCACCAAAAATAGCTCTATATTCTTGCATACTGTATAATTAATGCATTGTTGATAGTTAATAATATATTACACTAATAACATATATAAAGTCAATAATATAAAGAGACAAAACATATCGGAAGAATAGTAGGGTAGTTTTTTTAAAAGTTTAAATGGTGAGTTCTAATGTAGTAAAAGTAAAAAATATAGGTTTAATTCCGATAAGGTATCTTATCGGATGTAATGTTAAAATACAATGGCACCTCAACTTTTTTAACTTGACGGTGCCTACAATAACACTGCCAGAGCCTTCATCTCTGGCGAACAGCCTCTTAATTTAGTGTTTGTAAAATTACATCCACACTCTTTGCATTTATACCTTTGCATACCCCTAATATTACCATTCTTAACGTATTTACTGCTACTGCATTTTTTACACTCTGTATTCATATCTCTATTTTCTTTGTTGCTCGCTATATTCATTTTAGCATCTTATCTATCTTATGGCAACACTCCCAAAAAATAAAACAAGGGATAATCTTAGCATCTCAGAACACTTGCTAAAGCGTTTAGTCTTGCGATTTAATCTAGCAAGCATATCCCTTAAGGAGGAATTGAAGCTCTCAACCAAACAAGTTTCAGACTTTGTCTGCAGATGTATTTGAGCAATTTTATAATGACAATAGACCTCATACCCATCTGTACACATATAACGAATTTGGTATTTTTCTCCTAGCTCACGAGCTAAATCTACGTAATTTTCTTTATCACCTGAACCTACTTTAAACGCAACAGTTTTGAATCTGTCCCTATCGACAGCAGTCCATATTCTTGTTTTATTCTCTTTTTTTTGACGTATGTATATAGCTCATCCATCTCTAATATCTCTATACGCCTCTTATCTCCCTCTATCTTTTGATTCGTCACCATCTCATCTACTACTTTCCCTGCTTGTTTGATCCAATAAAATACTGTACTTAACGGGATATTTAATATGTGAGCTATCCTCCTAATTCCGCAGTTATTTAGATACATCTTTATCACCATGCTCCTCTCTTTATTACCATATTTCCAATTCTTCCTACCATCTCCTTCTGTAAAGTTTTTATTACAACTCTTACATTTGTATCTCTGCTTTTTCCTTGCATATCCATTTTTTGATACCTCTTTCCCTTTGCAATATTTACATTCTATTTTCTCCATTTTTCCCTTTCTTTTTTCCTTCCCTCTCCTTATATCACATTCTTTTCTTCTTTCCTATCCCTTTTAAAACACTCCGTTTTAACTTAACAGTGACAAAATTTGACTTTAATTGATTTTATGATACGCTTAGTAACTATATAAAATTATAAAACTAATATATGACAACACAAATCAGTTTTGATCACCCAATACAAGTTTATAAAAGCCAATATACTCATGGTCTAAAATTAGCTTTAGTGCCTAAAGAAGGCGCAGGTGTGGAAATTATAGAGAATGGAACAATTGAGCCAATTATAGAATCTATCATAAGTAATATTGTGCAAAAAGGCTTTTTTTGCCTTGACCTAGGCACAAATTATGGTCATCTAGCCATTTCTATGGCCTTTTCTGCTGGAGAGTTTGGTGAAGTGCATGCATACGAGGCAAACCCTTTGATACACGAGTATGCAAAGCTTAGTGCTTGGTTAAATGGATTAGAGTCTCACTCTCTTTATTTTTATAACTTCGCGATATCAGATGTGTCAGGAAAAGAGATATTGTTTGATGGTGGCGCAAGTACTTATGTTGGCAAAGTTTTAACCAATGACGATATTGAGTATTATACTTATGGCGCAATTAACTTGTTCACCGCCATCAAAAGTATTTTTGCTTACTTTGGCGTCATTTCTTATCAGTCTTATACCATGTCAGTAGACGATATAATGTCTAATCATGCAAATAAAACTTTAAATTTTCTTAGGGCAGATATTGAAGGTTCAGAGTGCAGAATGCTTCAAGGCGCTGTAAAGAGCATTCCCCAATTTCCGGATATTATCATTTTTATGGAATGGGAGCCAACATCTATAAAAAAACTCTCTACTGAGCAGGATATTTCTTTTTGCGTACAATTTTTAAAAAACGAGGACTTTAAACTCCTTCAACTTGATGTTAACTATGCAGATCTTGATCTGAAATTAACTAATGAAACTCTAAAATTAATAGATATCGAACATTTATTAAATAAAGGAGACAAAGGCGAGTACATTTTACTGCGAGATCTTAACGTTGTGGACTCAATTTTGTCTATTTGCAGTAATTGTAGAGATCATGATGTATTGAGTTTTGATAATAATACAAATATCCAGGATAGCTTTGGATTTTCCTCTTTCAATTTATCCCAAGAAATAACTTTTACAGAAACAGGGGATTTATAAAGAGCATAAACGAACGATTTGTAATATTGAATCTAAGTCAATGTGCATCGGCATGCTTTAGAAGCAAAGGTTAAGTCCCTTATCGCTGATGTAAAGCGGTCCATAAATTCAGGCAAGGCTAACTTCGTGAGGAGTTAGCTTGAAGGGCGATGTCAAGTTAGATAATGTCATCATGAGATTTTAAGCCAAAGAGATAAACATCTAATCTAAATTGCGGCAAGGAAAGAAGCTGAATTTTTAGCATATCTGGTTGCAATTCCCCTCCATCTTTTAAGATGAAGAAAGGTGTTTTCTACAATATGCCTTATTTTATATAAATCTTTATTGTATTTTCTCTGGGTGATTCTGTTCTTTTTAGGAGGAATAACAACTCTCATGCCCAATTCTTGGGCATGGTCAATTATGTAATTAACATCGTACCCTCTGTCGGCTAGTAAAGGCACCGTCAAGTTAAAAAAGTTGAGGTGCAAAAGGTATTGAGAGAAGAGGGAAAAAATAGTAAATTGGAGCAAAATAAAAAATAATAGAAAAACAATGGAAGAAAGAGCGAGCAGATACAGATATCCAATGGTGATAATAGGACATGCAGTTTGGTTGTACCACAGATTTAATTTGAGTTATAGAGACGTAGCAGAAGAGTTGTTATAAAGGGGTATAGAAGTAAGCCATGAAACGATAAGAGCATGGTGTATTAAATTTGGAAAAAGGTTTTTAGATATAATCAAGAAGAAGCAGAGGAAAGTAAAGGATAAATGGCATTTGGATGAGATGAGCATTAAAATTAACGGTAAATATTTTATTTTGTGGAGAGCTGTAGATGAAGATGGATATGAGATAGATGTCTTCCTACAGACCAGACGTAATAAAAAGTCTGCGATAAGGTTTTTATCAAGATTATTACAATCAAATCCAGTACCCAGAGTAATCGTGACAGATAAATTAAAAAGCTATACCAAACCTATAAAAGAAATGTGCCCTAAAACAGAGCATAGGCGCCATAAAGGATTAAATAATAGGGTTGAAAATGCACACCAACCAACACGCAGGAAAGAGAAATGCCTAATAAAATTCAAATCTCCTTCTGGGGTACAGCAAACTCTTTCTTTGATGGGAAAAATAAGGAACATATTTTCAGTAGATGTGGGCAGGTATATGTGCGCCGGGCATGAGGTAAGAGCAAAGGGTTCAAGTCCCTTATGGGCTGAGATAGAGCGGTCCATTAGCTGAGGCAAGGTTAACTTCGTGAGGAGTTGGCTGAAGGAAGCTGACGGCAAAGTAAGGCTGAAACGAACAGAAACTTGGTAGTAGGCCGTTATAACTGGGCAACCTAGCATTAACTGGAATAGCCCGCCTCTATGCGGAAGTGTATAGCGGTAAACCAAGTTCAGCCTTATGGAGGTCTTGCATCTTACCCCGGGAGGCCTTTTATCTAGCTTGAGTATAAGCTACTTTGCTAGCAATAGTAGAGGACAGGATAAAAGGAGTCAGCAGAAGGCATAGTACTTAAGAGAATCGGTACCTCTCTTGAGGAAGGCCTGAATTAGATTTGTTAGGTACTGGAATTTTAATTTTGGAGTTATATGGTAGCAAAAGATAGCAATACCATCCACGGATCAAATAGTGAAGGCAGTACTGGAGCTGTTGATCATGAGGCGCATAGAGTAACTTCAGCAATTAGAATACCCCAGGACCTTGCAAAAGATGTAATTGGGGATGTAGTTAAAACTGCAAATCTCAAAAGTGCCTTTAAAGCAGTAAAACGCAATAAAGGTGCACCTGGTATCGATAAAAGAACTATCAATGAAGTACAAGAGTCCTTAGATGAGATTATCCAAGAGCTCCAATCTTCAGTTATCAACGGTAAATATACTCCTTCCTGTGTTAGAGGAGTACAAATACCCAAGCCTAATGGTAAAACCCGTTTGCTTGGCATACCTACAGTAATTGATAGAATGGTGCAGCAAGCTATAGTTCAAGTTTTATCACCTTTGTTTGATCCACACTTTTCGGACAATAGCTATGGATTTAGACCTAAGCGTTCTGCGCAAGGCGCTATGTCCAAAGCTAAAGAATTTGTAAAGTCTGGTAAATCATGGGTGGTGGATATGGACATAGAAGCTTTCTTTGATAACGTCAATCATGACATTTTAATGTCTCTAATTGCACGCTCTATCTCTGATAAGAAGCTCTTAAAGCTGATTAGATCGTTCTTAAACGCAGGCATGATGCAAAATGGCTTAATGAGCAAGAGAGACCTAGGGACCCCACAGGGTGGACCGCTCTCCCCTCTTCTAAGCAATATCTTGCTTCATGAACTTGATAGAGAGCTTCATTTACGTAAGCACTCTTTCGTCAGATACGCTGATGATTGTAACATTTATGTTACTTCTAAGAATGCTGCACAGAGAGTACTTACATCTATAACGAAGTTTCTTAACAGTAAGCTCAAACTTAAAGTTAATCTTACTAAAAGTGCTACTAGCTCTGTTCAAGACCGTAAATTCCTTGGATTTACATTGTTAACAGATGGCTCTGCTATTATTGCTAGAGAATCTATATCTCTCTTCAAAGATAAGGTTCGCCTTATCACCAAAAGAAGTAGAGGTGTTAAATTTGATACAATAATCAGAGAGTTAAATTTAGTAAGATTAACTTTAAGTTTGAGCTTACTGTTAAGAAACTTCGTTATAGATGTAAGTACTCTCTGTGCAGCATTCTTAGAAGTAACATAAATGTTACAATCATCAGCGTATCTGACGAAAGAGTGCTTACGTAAATGAAGCTCTCTATCAAGTTCATGAAGCAAGATATTGCTTAGAAGAGGGGAGAGCGGTCCACCCTGTGGGGTCCCTAGGTCTCTCTTGCTCATTAAGCCATTTTGCATCATGCCTGCGTTTAAGAACGATCTAATCAGCTTTAAGAGCTTCTTATCAGAGATAGAGCGTGCAATTAGAGACATTAAAATGTCATGATTGACGTTATCAAAGAAAGCTTCTATGTCCATATCCACCACCCATGATTTACCAGACTTTACAAATTCTTTAGCTTTGGACATAGCGCCTTGCGCAGAACGCTTAGGTCTAAATCCATAGCTATTGTCCGAAAAGTGTGGATCAAACAAAGGTGATAAAACTTGAACTATAGCTTGCTGCACCATTCTATCAATTACTGTAGGTATGCCAAGCAAACGGGTTTTACCATTAGGCTTGGGTATTTGTACTCCTCTAACACAGGAAGGAGTATATTTACCGTTGATAACTGAAGATTGGAGCTCTTGGATAATCTCATCTAAGGACTCTTGTACTTCATTGATAGTTCTTTTATCGATACCAGGTGCACCTTTATTGCGTTTTACTGCTTTAAAGGCACTTTTGAGATTTGCAGTTTTAACTACATCCCCAATTACATCTTTTGCAAGGTCCTGGGGTATTCTAATTGCTGAAGTTACTCTATGCGCCTCATGATCAACAGCTCCAGTACTGCCTTCACTATTTGATCCGTGGAGGGAGTGTTCATAAATAGATAGAAAGAGCTAAAGCTTTGTTAAAAAATAAAACAAGGGATAATCTTAGCATTTCAGAACACTTGCTAAAGCGTTTAGTCTTGCGATTTAATCTAGCAAGCATATCCCTTAAGGAGGAATTGAAGCTCTCAACCAAACAAGTTTCAGACTTTGTCTGCAGATGTATTTGAGCAATTTTATAATGACAATAGACCTCATACCCATCTGTACACATATAACGAATTTGGTATTTTTCTCCTAGCTCACGAGCTAAATCTACGTAATTTTCTTTATCACCTGAACCTACTTTAAACGCAACAGTTTTGAATCTGTCCCTATCGACAGCAGTCCATATTCTTGTTTTATTCTCTTTTTTTTGACGTATGTATATAGCTCATCCATCTCTAATATCTCTATACGCCTCTTATCTCCCTCTATCTTTTGATTCGTCACCATCTCATCTACTACTTTCCCTGCTTGTTTGATCCAATAAAATACTGTACTTAACGGGATATTTAATATGTGAGCTATCCTCCTAATTCCGCAGTTATTTAGATACATCTTTATCACCATGCTCCTCTCTTTATTACCATATTTCCAATTCTTCCTACCATCTCCTTCTGTAAAGTTTTTATTACAACTCTTACATTTGTATCTCTGCTTTTTCCTTGCATATCCATTTTTTGATACCCCTTTCCCTTTGCAATATTTACATTCTATTTTCTCCATTTTTCCCTTTCTTTTTTTTCCTTCCCTCTCCTTATATCACATTCTTTTCTTCTTTCCTATCCCTTTTAAAACACTCCCTCCGTGGATGGTATTGCTATCTTTTGCTACCATATAACTCCAAAATTAAAATTCCAGTACCTAACAAATCTAATTCAGGCCTTCCTCAAGAGAGGTACCGATTCTCTTAAGTACTATGCCTTCTGCTGACTCCTTTTATCCTGTCCTCTACTATTGCTAGCAAAGTAGCTTATACTCAAGCTAGATAAAAGGCCTCCCGGGGTAAGATGCAAGACCTCCATAAGGCTGAACTTGGTTTACCGCTATACACTTCCGCATAGAGGCGGGCTATTCCAGTTAATGCTAGGTTGCCCAGTTATAACGGCCTACTACCAAGTTTCTGTTCGTTTCAGCCTTACTTTGCCGTCAGCTTCCTTCAGCCAACTCCTCACGAAGTTAACCTTGCCTCAGCTAATGGACCGCTCTATCTCAGCCCATAAGGGACTTGAACCCTTTGCTCTTACCTCATGCCCGGCGCACATTCAGTACCCAGAGTAATCGTGACAGATAAATTAAAAAGCTATACCAAACCTATAAAAGAAATGTGCCCTAAAACAGAGCATAGGCGCCATAAAGGATTAAATAATAGGGTTGAAAATGCACACCAACCAACACGCAGGAAAGAGAAATGCCTAATAAAATTCAAATCTCCTTCTGGGGTACAGCAAACTCTTTCTTTGATGGGAAAAATAAGGAACATATTTTCAGTAGATGTGGGCAGGTATATTAACAGTTCTAGCAAGCAAAAAGAAATGTTTTTCGAAGCTAAATCTATTTGGGATCACGCCGCTCAATCCATAGCTGCTGCATAATTTTCAAAAAGATGCTCTGTCACGCCCTTACCTCCATTAACTTGACGGTGCCGTACCCAGAGCTTAATCGTAAGATCGACAACTTCTTCAGATTTTGAAACTACCTTTGTTTTTCTGGTCATTCTTGCAATTCTGTGCCTTGTGTTTGAGTTATTGGACTCAATTGAGAGTGTATGTTGTTTGCCAACAACATGTTGATGGCGAGGTATAACCTCTGAATAAACAGACCAATCGTCTGTGTAATAACTGCAATTATCTCTACTTATGATTTTCCACAATTTTCTAAAGGTTGTAACGTTACGCTTACCAACCACCCAGGCAACAACTCTCTTGAGCTCCCTACTATAGGCTTTCCATATCCATAATTTGTTTTTTTTGAATCTACAAAATGCCACATCTCATCTATTTCAACTTCTCTCAATTCTTCCGGCACTGTTGGTCTTGGTATCTTTTTAGCATACAGTATTATCCACTTATATACGCTAGTATGAGCTACTTTAAATAATTTCCCTAGCCATCTAAAGCTACTTTTTTCCATGCTGTACAATAACACTGCCAGAGCCTTCATCTCTGGCGAACAGCCTCTTAATTTAGTGCTTGTAAAATTACATCCACACTCTTTGCATTTATACCTTTGCATACCCCTAATATTACCATTCTTAACGTATTTACTGCTACTGCATTTTTTACACTCTGTATTCATATTTCTATTTTCTTTGTTGCTCGCTATATTCATTTTAGCATCTCATCTATCTTATGGCAACACTCCCAAAACGTTTAACGGTTCTTACTGCCTAAGCTCATAAAATCACGCTTCGCAGAATCAATAAAAAGCTAAAAATTACCATATCCCACCTCAAAGAAATCTTTTGAATTCTTGGGGAAACCAATTTTTTGTTAATTTTTTTAGACCATGGTCCAAACTTCCTTAAATCAAACCATCACATTTATCCTTATTTTATCTTTCAACGCTCCCAGAAAAGAGAAATGCTTGATAAAGTTCAAATCTTTTTCTGGAGTACAGCAGACTCTGTCTTTGATGGTAAAAATAAGAAACATATTTTTAGTAGATGTGGGCAGGTATATTAACAGTTCTAGCAAGCAAAAAGAAATGTTTTTCAATGCTAAATCTATTTGGGATCATGCTGCTCAATCGATAGCTGCTGCCTAATTTTTAAGGGTAAGGGTTGTATTATGACCATATTCCCATTAACTTGACGGCGCCGCTATTTTAAAGGCAGCGTCAAGTTAATTTATTTTCTAACCATAGTTGCCAGAACAACTTAAATATTGTTCAATTTATCTGCGGTCTGGGCATTTAAGAGCTATAAATTTTTGTTTTTTCAGTTAACTTAAGTGTGCCATAGCGATCAGTATTGTTCATCATATTCAGTATAAACGCAGTTATAAATTGAGCAGTCATCTAATAATTCAGATTGTATAGGATAAGAAGAGAATGCATACCCCTTATTATGATTACCATCTACAGAGCTACCTTGTGGGAAAGGAATGCCTCCGTTTGTCTCAAAAATATATTCAACACCACTTTCTGGATCTCCGTTCAACCAGCGCATAACCACATGAGAAATCGATAAATCGTCCGTATCAGCTTTTAAGACAGACTTGGCTTTTATTGTTTTTTGACCAAGATCATTTGGAAAAAACGAATAAACTCCAAGGCCTTTAGCATTAAATCCAGAGGCATCTGAAGTTATATACAAAGATGGACAAACTTGTTCTTTCTGAATATAGGTAGAATCTGGCACAGTACAATCTACCGTTGCGCCATCAGATGGCATAAAATATGGTAACTCTGATTGATAAAATTTGATCTTACCGTTCTTGCCTAGCCATATAGTTTGATAATCATTAAAGTGCTCAATAAATAAACCATTCATTTGCACATCATTGCCAATCACTATAAGGCCGTGCTTACAATAATTTATGTCAAATGGAATCTGAAGTGATTGTTTATCATGATCAGCTCTCCACAACCATAAATTTTCGCCAATAACGCTATCTGAGTTGATCTTAACGCACGCATAAGCAGATGGCGAAGCCTGTGCATCATCTATTCTTGCGATCCGACAATATATATCTTGCAACGTTGTCGGGTTTATTGAAGAACCATGATACTGCTGACCTACATTAAGTAATATGTTATCAGGGTTAGACGAAGAGCCATACACCCCAGCATCAAAAGTCATGCCAGCTATATGAGCACCTTCACTTCCTAGATCCATACATTTACCAGAATCACTTTGACACACTAAAGAGGGTAATCCTAATCCTAATACCACCTTGTCGTTTGGTATATTGAGTACACCTTGTATGTTGTATATGCCAGGCATTATTATAAGTCCAGGTGCGCCACCGGCAATTTCCGCATTTATTACTTGCACCTTATCTTTACTAACTATTGTTGGAGATGTATCATTATCTAGCGATAGAACTACAAAGCTATTTGCATCTTTTTTGCCAGATGCAATCTGTACACTCCAATTGCCTTGGTCAAATATAATTCTTGGAATTTGCAGAATAATATCATCATTAATTTGTGTAAACGGATACCCATCCCATAAATTTTTTGTAGATATGTCTCCATCACCAAATGTTGTACCATGATTATTATGAGATACAATATTCCATACCCCAGCTTGCAACTGTCCAAAATTTGAATTTGCAACGTAGAACTGTTGTTGTGACCCTAGTATTATATTAGATACATACATCTTACTAATAAAGCCACCACTAGTAAATCCACAATCACCACCAAGGCCCCAATCGCACATTAAAATATCATTACCGATTATTTTAACATCTCTTATAGGCGATGCCTGTGAGACTGCAAAACGCAGTGGCGCGCCAAGCCTAGAGACATCAAGCGTAATATCAGAAATGCTACGCCAAAAGTTATCAAGCCCGCCCGGCGCCTTGCAGTTTGCATCTCCAACTTTCTCGCAGTTATTTAGCACATTGATGCCAGGAGCAATCCGAACGTCTGAGGCCCCATCTGCTACGCCAACAACTTGCGTATAATACCCGAGCTTAAACTGATCTGACATCTCGTAGTTACCACCTGCAACTAATATTGCATACCTTTTATTAGACCATTCATTAGTTTCTCCGTGCCTCATAGTACTTTGAGGGCCACCAATCTGAAAGCCGAGCGAATAAAGAGATGTGCCGTCAGAATCAGAAATAAAGTACGCCCCACTAGGGCAGTTTTCTGGTAAACAATCGGTGGGGATTTTTAATAATTCAGAAAATTTTTTACTTAAAGAAGTTTCTTGTTTAGAATACATAGAAGAAAGTACAATTTGTTATACTGTTGTAAAAACAATACTGAATTTATAACTAATAACAAGAACTTTGTTGCATAAATAAAAAGGAAGAAAAAATAGACTCAGGACTTTCGCACATCAGGCAGAAAAAGCAGTATAAGGTTTACGCCAAAGGCTTTGCTGAAAGCCTTGTAAAGGCTCATTTTCAGCTGGTATATGGTCATTTTTCTGGAAATTCATTTTTCCCTATAACGATTGTTTCTGATTTCTGATTTTATATCACTTTTTTCATCTTTTTGCGAAAGTCTTGCTATAGTCATTTAGGAATCCCATAAATTTAAAGCACAACATTTCTTAGGTCAACAAAACGAAGCAAAATTATCACTATTAATTTTAAACATTATGAAAGGTATTGGAATGCCTCATACTGTCAGTATTGCCTAAAAAATACTGAGTGATACATAGATGCTGTATTTATGCAACAAAGTTGTTTGGATCCATAAGGTATCTTATCGGATGCAATATTAAAATGCAATTTGCCAACCAAAAATACATTTCTAATTGCCAAATGTATTTATTTGCAATATACTTCGTTTATAATATGTAAAATGTATTTTCAGTAGAAACAATGCAATACGGGTCCCATAAAGTAACAATTTTTAATAATGAAGAAGTTAAGGCTTATACCCCCCTAATTTAGAAGAAATTCTTCAACATATTAATATTGACTCAAATCGAGTAGGTAAAGTAAGTTATGCTTTAGGAAAGCTTGATGCAATATGCGATGTATTGCCGGAAACTAATTTATTCATTTATCTTTATGTAAGAAAAGAAGCATTGTTATCTTCTCAAATAGAAGGAACGCAAAGTTCATTAATCGATGTTTTTTTATATGAGAACTATAAAGTGTCTACAACTCCAATTTATGATGTGGAAGAAGTTACAAATTACATTAAAGCACTAAATAAAGGATTGTCATTACTTAATAATAATGAATTGCCTTTATGCAATAGGCTACTAAAAACATTGCATAAAATTCTAATGCAAGGTGTTAGAGGAGAAAATAAATCTCCTGGTGAATTCAGAAAATCTCAAAACTGGATAGGAGGCACGAGACCAGGTAATGCAACTTTTGTGCCTCCACCATCTGAATATGTTGAGAAACTTATGAGTGATCTGGAAAAATTTATACATAAACAGAATATCTCTCCTTTAATAAAAATTGCTCTACTACACGCACAGTTTGAAACTATTCATCCTTTTTTAGATGGTAATGGTAGATTAGGGCGTTTGCTTATAACTCTTCTGTTACATGAATATAAAATGATTAGAGCTCCCATAGTATATCTAAGTTATTATCTTAAATCTAAGCAAAATGAGTACTATAGGTGTCTTCAAAATTTCAGGGGAACGCAAAATGGAGTTATAGAATGGACAAACTTCTTTTTAGATGCATTAGAACATAGTGCGACAGATGCTTTTAATAAAGCAATAAAGTTAGAAAGATTAATTAAAAACGATACACTAAATCTCAAAGAAAAAGGCAACTCACATAAAGTAGCGCTCAGCATTTTTGATATAATGAAAAAACAGCCGATAGTTTCAATGCCAGACTTAGCTCATAAAATAAATGTAACACTCCATACCGTTATTAGAGCTATAAAGCAGTTAGAAGAGTTGGAATTAGTAAAAGAGATTACAGATAAGAAAAGTAAAAGGTTATATAGTTATAATAAATATATCCATATCTTAAATGAATGATCCTAGGTAGTGTCGTCATGAGATTTTAAGCCAAAAAGATAAACATCTAATCTGAATTGCGGCAAGAAAAAGAAGTTGGATTTTTGGCTCTGTCGCATCTGTAAATAAGGAGTAAAAGTTTTCAAATAATTTATATATTATCCATTAAGCAGCTAGGGAAGTGTAACAGAAAAAGTGTTATCAAAGGTTATTAGAGGTGAGCATAGAGGATTTCCAATTAGAGTTCCAATCATTGCTAGAAATAGCAGCACGTAACTTTAGCAAAGGCTCAACCCCCTCTTTAGACCATCGCATGTGCTGTTGGCCTTTGCAGCGTTAATTGATTAAACTTTCGACTGTAGATTCCGCAAGATTACTGGTAAAAACAAGCCCTTGCTCCTGGCGTTTCTGGTAGTTGACGATTTTATCTGAATTATTATTCAAATAAGTTTTTAGTTTTTTTAATTGATCTCGGTATTTTGGAGGTATCTCTTCTATTAAATTTGATAATTTTGATAGAGCTTTGTCCGCATTGCCATGCCATAAATGCCATTTTATTTTGATTAATTTATCTTTGTATTTTTCTGGCAATGAAATATTCTGTATTTTCATTGATAAATGAAACCAATCCAATATACACAAAGTCGATGCTGCCAAGGGCTTCAGTGCTTCTATTATTTACCAACAATTCGCAGCTCCATCACAGAGGGCTGTAACCTTTGTAGTTTATGACAATCCTTCTTTTAAAGCCGCAACAATGGTTTGAGATATCATCTGCTCTTGCCCAGTTGCAGAAGCTGCACAATGCTTGCTGGTTAATGTATTACGTGTGTCCGTGCTATTAGAAACCATAGCTTCTGGACGATATATAACTGCTGTCATCGCCTCAAAGCTTCGCTTATCACTTTCAATATTTTGGATATGTCCGCCATCTACATTAATTATAGCTAAATCGCGATAAAAGAGTTATAATAGAGGTAGGTATATAACAGATGAAATAATAAGAAATGTATAGATTGCAAATGAGAAAGAAAATGGGCTCATGCTAAAGCTATAAGAAGAAGAGAAAATTGCCATATTTTTGAGCTTTTCAATACTTTGATTTATAACTTTTTTATCCCGATTTGGCTATATCAGTTCTTCTGCAGGATGAGCTTTAACAATCTCCTTCTCCTCATGGCACAATTTTTCTACTGCTGCACCCACACTCTCCACAGTGCACTTAACACGATCATGATTATTAATCCGTCGTCTATTCCTTGAAAATTGCTCAAATATTTTCTCGCTTTCTCTAAAACTATGCTCTGCTCCTAATTCTGCTTGCAACCTCTTCAAATCTCCAGATATTGAACCCCCTATCAGGCTTTTTACCGTAGAACTAGTTTCATATTTGCACTTTTTACATCTATATCTGGCTATTTTTAATTTATGATCGCTGAATACGTCATGATATTGCGATTCTCTTTCTCCGTTTTTAACTAATTTATTGCTACATTTTGGGCATTCCATATCTTCTACAAACAGCTCTTTTTGTTCATTAATTAGCTCTTCCTGTATTTTTCCTATCAAATCTATTTACTCTTTATGGCTGAACCCTAAATTAAACACATCTCTTACCTTCTCCACTTTCCCTTCTGTTAATACGATTCGTTTTACATCATTCTTCCCCTCGTAACTTTCGAATACTACTCTATAACTTCTCATAAATTTCTTGTTTTCATTTATGACAAAACTATAGATTATTTCTGATCCCATCTCACTCTATTTGTCACACTTCATATCGATGACTTTGGAATATCGCCTAGTTCTGCGATTGAATCTTGCAAGTGACTTGTTTATGCAACAAAGTTACTTGCTACTAGTAAAAATACTATTGCTGAAATTAAGAAAAATCATATGTTTGGTAAAATACATAGTAATGTTTCTATAAAACAAAATATACAGGTATCACATGACTATAGTTAAATATTTAAATCCTCGAAATGATGTTGCTTTTAAAAGAATCTTTGGTACTGAAAAAAATAAAGATATTCTAGTACATTTTTTAAATGACATTATTGTCTCTAAAGATATGAAACCTATTAAGGAGGTTTCTATTATTGATCCTAATTTGCATCCTGATATTAAATATGAAAAACGTTCTGTTGTGGATGTATTATGCGAGGATGAAGATGGCATTAAGTATATAGTAGAAATGCAGGTTGCAAAAGTAGCTGGCTTTGAGAAAAGAGCTCAATATTATGCAGCAAGAGCATATACTGCTCAACATGACAAAGGCGAAGCTTATGTTAACCTTAAGAAGGTTTTCTTCTTAGCTATAACAGAATATGTAATGTTTCCTAAAAAGAAACATTACAAATGTGATCATTGGATATTAGATAAAGATACTCATGAGAGAGATCTAAAAGACTTTTCTTTTACTTTTCTTGAGTTACCTAAGTTCAATAAAAAAATAGATGAGCTAAAAACATATGAAGACAAATGGTGTTATTTCTTTAAACATGCTGATGACCCTGATGATGTTACAGAACTACTGACTAAGAGTAATGAAGTTATGAAAAAAGCTTATGAAGAATTAAAAGCATATAACTGGACTAAGAAAGAGCTAGTATCCTACGAAGCTGCTGAGAAAGTGGCTATGGATTTAAAAGCTAGAGAGCAATATGTTGAGCATGAGGCTAGAGAAAAAGCTCTTGCAGAAGGTATGGAAAAAGGTAGAGAAGAAGAGAAAATAAAAATTGCAAAAAACCTTATCTCTAAAAAACTAGATGATAAATTAATATCTGAATCAACTGGCTTATCTTTAGAAAAAATTCACAACCTTAAAAAATAAATCTAAATAGTGTCGTCATGAGATTTTAAGCCAAAGAGATAAAGGAAGTGTAACAGAAAAAGTGTTATCAAAGGTTATTAGAGGTGAGCATAGAGGATTTCCAATTAGAGCTCCAATCATTGCTAGAAATAGCAGCACGTAACTTTAGCAAAGGCTCAACCCCCTCTTTAGACCATCGCATGTGCTGTTGGCCTTTGCAGCGTTAATTGATTAAACTTTCGACTGTAGATTCCGCAAGATTACTGGTAAAAACAAGCCCTTGCTCCTGGCGTTTCTGGTAGTTGACGATTTTATCTGAATTATTATTCAAATAAGTTTTTAGTTTTTTTAATTGATCTCGGTATTTTGGAGGTATCTCTTCTATTAAATTTGATAATTTTGATAGAGCTTTGTCCGCATTGCCATGCCATAAATGCCATTTTATTTTGAAATGACATTCTCCTCGGAGCAAGCTCCGAGGTATCAAAACAGCTTCAACTGACCCGAATGTATTTGTTTATACCCAGAAATACCTTGGTTTTCTTATTGGTTCTGTCGCATCTGTTAATTTTTGAAATAAAAAGTAAAAATTAAGAATTTCTAACCCCAGGTTTTTCACACTTTGAAATTTTCACTTTTTGCACTGAATTTTCACAGATGCGACAGAGCCATAATTCTTTGTATCTTTTATATCATCAACAGATGACTGAATCACATGACTAATCCCCTTTAACTCCGCCTCTTTAGCTGTAACAATATCTTCGATAGAAAAGGCAGATAAAAGCTTCTCTGCCACCTCAATAGATTCTATATCAATATCCTTTAATTTTTTACCTAAAGTTAATTCCATTTTTGCTATGATATTTTTTATCTTCTCAAATTCCCTATCATCTATTCTTGATATTCTTAACTCTACCCCCTTGCCCTCTAACCATACTAATAATGACTTAATATCCTCTACTTTCTTATTGTCTATTTCCAAAATATCAATAAACTGGTTCTGTCGCATTTGTTGAAAGGGATAAGAATCTTTGATATTCTGAAAGAAATAGTTGCTGGTAATAATGTTTAAAGTAGAATCAAAAATAATGAAATATTTCAAGAATCACGAATATGGTCCAGAAATAATAATGGTATCTCTGTACATGAAGGGAAGATAGTCATTAAGCTATAAAGAGATAGAAGAAATAGATGGATTAAGGGGTCTGAACATAGATCACACTACTCTGCAAAGATGGGTGATAAACTTTATGCCAACACTTGAAGGAAGATTTAGAAAAAGAAAAAAGCCAGTCAATGGTAGTTGGAGAATGGACGAGACTTATATCAAGGTTAAAGGTAGATGGGTCTATTTGTATAGAGCATTTGATAAATGCGGAGATACTATAGATTTTATGCTAAGAGCAAAAAGAGATAAAAGAGCTGCTAAAGCGTTTTTCAAGAAAGCAATCAAATCTAGTGGCCAACCTACAAAGGTTAATATAGATAAAAGCGGCTCTAATACTGCTGCTTTAAATTCAATCAATAAGCCATTATCTAAAGAAGACCAAATAGAAATTAGGCATAACAAATATCTAAACAACAGGATAGAAGAAGATCATAGATTTATTAAGAAACGAACTAACACGATGCTTGGCTTAAAATCCTTCAGAAGTGCCGCCAAAACCATTGCAGGAATAGAGCTCTTGCATATGATTAAAAAAAGACAACTTGCTAATAACAATAATTATAATTCTGTCTTTGATAAATTTCTTTCACTAGCTGCTTAATGGAATAATATATAAATTATTTGAAAACTTTTACTCCTTTTTTACAGATCCGACAGAGCCATTTAAAATGCTGCTTAACAATAGGAAACAAATTTCTAAAATTTTGTCTGGACTTTTCAGTCCACTACCATACATAGATGCTGTATTTATGCAACAAATTTCATATTTTTCATGACAAGAGCAAAAAATAGTTATATTATTATATAATTGGAAAAATATAATTAAGTAATTATGCGAGTTATTAGATTAATCAATAAAAGTTCACTATCAATCTTAATAACGCTATCTATTTACATTAACTCAGTTGCCGCACCACTCTGCAATTACCATTACAATAAGCTTAGTGAAGATCTAAAAATCCAGATAAATAAGAAATTAACTTTTTTTGGAGATACATTAGATCATACGTTAAAGTCAGGAGAAGAGAATAAGGATTCCAGTATAGGCTGTTATGCAGGTGATGCTACATCTTATTACACCTATAAAGAAGTCTTTTATCCTACGATAAAAGACTATCATGGCATTTTACCTAACGAAGATACTGATCATAAATTACATAAAATTAAGATCTCAGATTACAACACTCTACTAGATAATGTAATTTCTATAAGATTTAGAGTCGCACGTAATTTAAAAGAGTTCCCATTCCCCTCAGCTATGAAGAGACTCCAAAGATTTGAGGTAGAGAAGAAAATTTTATCAGCTATACAAAAGCTGCCTAAAGAGTATAGGGGTGTTTACAATAGACTAAGCTCATTAACTAAAGAAAAGTATAATTCTTTGCTAAATAACCATCTTGTATTTGGAAGCAATGATAAATATTTAGAATCGGCTGGTATACTCAATAATTGGCCTGAAGCTAGGGGCGCTTATATTAGCGATGATAAAAATTTTATGGTATGGGTGAATGAAGAAGATCATATGAGAATTATTTATCTTACTGATGGAAAAGATATAATTGGCTCTTATAATAAATTTGTTGATGCCCTCTCAATATTGGAAAAAGAATTAGAATTTGCATGGGACAAAAAACTAGGCTATTTAAATAGTTGTCCAACAAATATAGGAACGGCACTAAGGCTAAGTGTTCATATAAAGCTGGATAATTTGGATATAGAAGAAATCAAATCTATTGCAAAAGAGTTTAATCTATCGGTTAGAGGTACTTATGGTGAGAATAGTGGTATAATAAATAACACTTATGATATATCTAATTCTCAGAGATTAGGAATCACTCCTGAAAAAATTATACACGATTTAGTTAACGGCATTAGTAAGCTGAATTTAAAAAATAAAGTACAAAACGGGACCGTCAAGTTAAAAAGATAAGGAAGTGTAATGGGCTCTGTTGCATCTGCAACTGAGAGTTAAATTACACAATTTTCTCTCCAATGACATTCTCCTCGGAGCCAGCTCCGAGGTATCAAAACAGATTCAACTGACCCGAATGTATTTGTTTATACCCAGAAATACCTTGGTTTTTGACATAATTTCGTAACTTCTCTTCATCTCCGTGTTTTCCTACGGTACTAACAAAATATCCTTTAGTCCAAAATTCTGTTCTCCATAATTCCTTTTTTAAACCTGGAAATTTTTCAAACTCTTTTCTAGATAGTGTCGTCATGAGATTTGTGATATAATATGAAAGAAAAGATAAATCAGGAGTAAAAATGGATTTAGGGCTACATAGGCATGATATAACAGATAATATGTGGGATTTGATAAAGGATCATTTACCAGGAAGGGAAGGTACGTGGGGAGGTTTGGCACATAATAACAGAAGATTCATTAACGCAGTATTTTGGATATTAAGAACAGGTTCTCCCTGGAGAGATTTGCCTTCAGAATATGGAGGATGGAAAAATACACATAAAAGATTTTGCAGATGGAGAGACAAAAGGATATGGGAGGCTTTATTGGAGATATTTGTGAAAGAACCTGATATGGAATGGTTAATGATAGACGCAAGTCATAGTAAAGTGCATCCACATGCTTCAGGTGCAAAAGGCGGCAATCAAGATATGAGTCGTACAAAAGGGGGCTCAATACAAAGATTCACCTTGCCTTGGATTCACATGGTATGCCACTCAAAGTTATTATCACAAAAGGCTCAGAAGCTGATTGCAAGCAGGCTGTTAATCTTATTGAAGAGATGAAAGCTGAGTACTTACTAGCCGACAGAGGGTACGATGCTAATTACATAATTGACCATGCCCAAGAATTGGGCATGAGAGTTGTTATTCCTCCTAAAAAGAACAGAATCACCCAGAGAAAATACGATAAAGATTTATACAAAATAAGGCATATTGTAGAAAACACCTTTCTTCATCTTAAAAGATGGAGGGGAATTGCAACCAGATATGCTAAAAATTCAGCTTCTTTCCTTGCCGCAATTCAGATTAGATGCTTATCTCTTTGGCTTAAAATCTCATGACGACATTATCTAGCTGTTATACTTTTTATCGTTTGTACAATTTTCTTTGGACTGTACATTGGGCACCGTCAAGTTAAAAAAGTTGAGGTGCAAAAGGTATTGAGAGAAGAGGGAAAAATAGTAAATTGGAGGGCACCGTCAAGTTAATGGAGGTAAGGGCGTGACAGAGCATCTTTTTGAAAATTATGCAGCAGCTATGGATTGAGCGGCGTGATCCCAAATAGATTTAGCTTCGAAAAACATTTCTTTTTGCTTGCTAGAACTGTTAATATACCTGCCCACATCTACTGAAAATATGTTCCTTATTTTTCCCATCAAAGAAAGAGTTTGCTGTACCCCAGAAGGAGATTTGAATTTTATTAGGCATTTCTCTTTCCTGCGTGTTGGTTGGTGTGCATTTTCAACCCTATTATTTAATCCTTTATGGCGCCTATGCTCTGTTTTAGGGCACATTTCTTTTATAGGTTTGGTATAGCTTTTTAATTTATCTGTCACGATTACTCTGGGTACTGGATTTGATTGTAATAATCTTGATAAAAACCTTATCGCAGACTTTTTATTACGTCTGGTCTGTAGGAAGACATCTATCTCATATCCATCTTCATCTACAGCTCTCCACAAAATAAAATATTTACCGTTAATTTTAATGCTCATCTCATCCAAATGCCATTTATCCTTTACTTTCCTCTGCTTCTTCTTGATTATATCTAAAAACCTTTTTCCAAATTTAATACACCATGCTCTTATCGTTTCATGGCTTACTTCTATACCCCTTTATAACAACTCTTCTGCTACGTCTCTATAACTCAAATTAAATCTGTGGTACAACCAAACTGCATGTCCTATTATCACCATTGGATATCTGTATCTGCTCGCTCTTTCTTCCATTGTTTTTCTATTATTTTTTATTTTGCTCCAATTTACTATTTTTTCCCTCTTCTCTCAATACCTTTTGCACCTCAACTTTTTTAACTTGACGGTGCCAATCAAACTGCATTTTTAGAATTGCAAACTTTAAAAAATTCCTCTTGTGCGTAAGGTGAGCCCCTAATGAGGTTTAGAATGAAATTTTGTAGGCTTTGTTCGAATTAGACCTTGAATTTTCACCTTTTTTCATATAAAATATGGAGCGAAATTGCAACCAGATATGCTAAAATTAAGCTTCTTTCATTGCCGTAATTCAGATTAAATGTTTATTTTTTGGCTTATGCCTACACTATCTAACAATCCCGTATAAAAAGATAAAATGAACCAGTTATTTATAAAAAACTTCTCCTTGGATTCTTTACAAAAATCGAAATTATTAGTTGGTGGTTTTATTTTTTTTTTGATAATCTCTGCATATACCATTGCTCAGGAATTAAAATACTCTGTGTTTGCAATGATAATTGGCATAGAATATATACCTATTGCAAAAATAATGACATTTGTCATTTTACTCCCTGCAATATTGTTGGATGCGTGGTTAGTTGATAGATTCAAACGCCATCAATTATTAATGGCATATACATTTTTTTTTGGGGTATGCGGGCTGATTTTTTCTTTTTTTTTAACGCATAACGTAATTGGAATTGAAAACACACAGGTTAGTAAATACAGGCTATTTGGGTGGCTATTTCTGATATACCAAGAAGGATACGCTCCTTTTTTACTCGGTATATTTTGGTCTTTTATGAACTCAATTAATTCTCCTGCTGATGCAGCAAAGACATATGGCTTTACTGTAAGTTGCTCAAAAATAGGGGGGCTGTTAGTTGCGTTTAGTGCCTACTTTTTTCTTACTAATAATGCTGAAATAGTTTCATATATAAAACCTAATACTAAAATTACTCTATTGCTTATACTAGCATCTTTAGCACTATTATTAGTTCCAATATTTCTAAATGCTATGATGAAAAAGTTAGATAGTAAAGTTTTTACAGGCTTTAACACTAATATTAAAAAAGAAAAGGTAAAAAAAACAGGCATATGGATTGGTTTCCAGCTATTGTTAAAAAATCGATATGTTTTTGGTATCTTTCTTATGATTTTTCTAGGAGATACATTGGTAGAAGTTATTAATTATCAAAGACTATTAACAATTATAAAAGATTCAACCTCTGGGAACTCTATTCCTAATCTAGCTAACATGGCTGCTAAAATGTATTTGCAAATATCTTATATGCATGCGTTAGGTCTAATAATATCTTTTTTTTTAACTAATAGTATAATGCGGTTTATAGGTACTAGATTTTCTGTGTTTATTACTCCTGTTCTCGCTAGTTTTTTTTTACTTACTTATTTTATTACTGGCTTTGATTTTCTTTTTGCATGGTTGTATATAATCTTGAAGGCTATGACATATACCATTAATACACCAATAAGAGAAAGTCTTTATATTGTTACTAGCAAGGATATTCAATTCAAAGCAAAATTTACCGTTGATGCAATGAGCTTGAAGCTTGCTAGAAGCAGCGGACATTTATTTAATCATTTCAATACTACTACTATTTCAAATCTATATGGTGCTACAGGCAATGCATTAGCTAGCAATATTTTCTTTTCAAGCTTGCTCGTTACATGGTTAGTATCCACTTATTTTGTAAGCAGTATATACCATAAGGCAATAAAGGAGAATAAAGTTATTAGTGGATAAAAGGCATGGCTTTAGATTTTGGTTCTGTCGCATTTGTTGAAAGGGATAAGAATCTTTGATATTCTGAAAGAAATAGTTGCTGGTAATAATGTTTAAAGTAGAATCAAAAATAATGAAATATTTCAAGAATCACGAATATGGTCCAGAAATAATAATGGTATCTCTGTACATGAAGGGAAGATAGTCATTAAGCTATAAAGAGATAGAAGAAATAGATGGATTAAGGGGTCTGAACATAGATCACACTACTCTGCAAAGATGGGTGATAAACTTTATGCCAACACTTGAAGGAAGATTTAGAAAAAGAAAAAAGCCAGTCAATGGTAGTTGGAGAATGGACGAGACTTATATCAAGGTTAAAGGTAGATGGGTCTATTTGTATAGAGCATTTGATAAATGCGGAGATACTATAGATTTTATGCTAAGAGCAAAAAGAGATAAAAGAGCTGCTAAAGCGTTTTTCAAGAAAGCAATCAAATCTAGTGGCCAACCTACAAAGGTTAATATAGATAAAAGCGGCTCTAATACTGCTGCTTTAAATTCAATCAATAAGCCATTATCTAAAGAAGACCAAATAGAAATTAGGCATAACAAATATCTAAACAACAGGATAGAAGAAGATCATAGATTTATTAAGAAACGAACTAACACGATGCTTGGCTTAAAATCCTTCAGAAGTGCCGCCAAAACCATTGCAGGAATAGAGCTCTTGCATATGATTAAAAAAAGACAACTTGCTAATAACAATAATTATAATTCTGTCTTTGATAAATTTCTTTCACTAGCTGCTTAATGGAATAATATATAAATTATTTGAAAACTTTTACTCCTTTTTTACAGATCCGACAGAGCCAGGAATTCCACTTTAAAATTTTCTGCCCATTCTTTTTTATAAGCACTTACTGGTGCACTATTGCATGCCTATTTACACTCCACTGACATCCACTTTTTAGAATGTACAAAATCGAGTAGAGAGATCCATTGCTGAATCTCCCTCTCACACCACCGTACAAGCGATGTCGCATACGGCGGTTTCAGATTTGTGTTTAACAAAAGATGTATACATGGAAAATAGGTTGTTCCTCTCAAAATACTTTAAATTGAGAGCCTGGTGAGCAGCATGAGATAGAGATTTTCTCCACCAACCTTTTCTAGAGCAAGCAAGTGACCAGCTAGATCGCTGAGATACACCATGAGCAGTTAGAAAAGTTTTGATCGAGAATTTTCTTTTACGCTGTTTTATCCTGTAAGAACGAAGACGCCTTCTAATCCAACCGTCCAGATGCCACAGAGGCTTTGGAAAGTCGGAACACTTAAAATAGTGAAACCAGCCTCTCGTAGCTTGATTTAACTCTCTGATTATTGTATCAAATTTAACACCTCTACTTCTTTTGGTGATAAGGCGAACCTTATCTTTGAAGAGAGATATAGATTCTCTAGCAATAATAGCAGAGCCATCTGTTAACAATGTAAATCCAAGGAATTTACGGTCTTGAACAGAGCTAGTAGCACTTTTAGTAAGATTAACTTTAAGTTTGAGCTTACTGTTAAGAAACTTCGTTATAGATGTAAGTACTCTCTGTGCAGCATTCTTAGAAGTAACATAAATGTTACAATCATCAGCGTATCTGACGAAAGAGTGCTTACGTAAATGAAGCTCTCTATCAAGTTCATGAAGCAAGATATTGCTTAGAAGAGGGGAGAGCGGTCCACCCTGTGGGGTCCCTAGGTCTCTCTTGCTCATTAAGCCATTTTGCATCATGCCTGCGTTTAAGAACGATCTAATCAGCTTTAAGAGCTTCTTATCAGAGATAGAGCGTGCAATTAGAGACATTAAAATGTCATGATTGACGTTATCAAAGAAAGCTTCTATGTCCATATCCACCACCCATGATTTACCAGACTTTACAAATTCTTTAGCTTTGGACATAGCGCCTTGCGCAGAACGCTTAGGTCTAAATCCATAGCTATTGTCCGAAAAGTGTGGATCAAACAAAGGTGATAAAACTTGAACTATAGCTTGCTGCACCATTCTATCAATTACTGTAGGTATGCCAAGCAAACGGGTTTTACCATTAGGCTTGGGTATTTGTACTCCTCTAACACAGGAAGGAGTATATTTACCGTTGATAACTGAAGATTGGAGCTCTTGGATAATCTCATCTAAGGACTCTTGTACTTCATTGATAGTTCTTTTATCGATACCAGGTGCACCTTTATTGCGTTTTACTGCTTTAAAGGCACTTTTGAGATTTGCAGTTTTAACTACATCCCCAATTACATCTTTTGCAAGGTCCTGGGGTATTCTAATTGCTGAAGTTACTCTATGCGCCTCATGATCAACAGCTCCAGTACTGCCTTCACTATTTGATCCGTGGATGGTATTGCTATCTTTTGCTACCATATAACTCCAAAATTAAAATTCCAGTACCTAACAAATCTAATTCAGGCCTTCCTCAAGAGAGGTACCGATTCTCTTAAGTACTATGCCTTCTGCTGACTCCTTTTATCCTGTCCTCTACTATTGCTAGCAAAGTAGCTTATACTCAAGCTAGATAAAAGGCCTCCCGGGGTAAGATGCAAGACCTCCATAAGGCTGAACTTGGTTTACCGCTATACACTTCCGCATAGAGGCGGGCTATTCCAGTTAATGCTAGGTTGCCCAGTTATAACGGCCTACTACCAAGTTTCTGTTCGTTTCAGCCTTACTTTGCCGTCAGCTTCCTTCAGCCAACTCCTCACGAAGTTAACCTTGCCTCAGCTAATGGACCGCTCTATCTCAGCCCATAAGGGACTTGAACCCTTTGCTCTTACCTCATGCCCGGCGCACATATATTTGCTTCTTTAGCTGAATTTGAAAGAGATTTAATAAAAATGCGAACAAAATCAGGTCTAGAAGCTGCTTTGGCAAAAGGCAGACAGGGCGGTAGGCCAAAAGGACTCACCAAAAAAGCCCAAGAAAAGGCCTGTGCTGCAGAAACTTTGTACAAAGAAGACAAGTTTTCCACTAGAAAGCTCGCAGCTCATTTAGGAATATCAAGAGCTACTCTTTATTCTTATTTAAAGTTTAGAAACGTTCCTATTGGCCTAGAAAATAACTCATCTAAAAGTTAATTGACGACACCGTCAAGTCAATTTATCTTTCTAGTTATAGTTGCCAGAACAGCTTTAGATATAATTCAACCTATCTGCTTCTGGGCTTTTAATAATTCAAAACTTGACGGTGCCCAGAGCCGCCCCACCCAGACCTTTATTAAGGCTGAGCTAATTCTTCAGGTTATTGATCTCCTCAATACTAAGTCCTGTAGACTGAGATATGATCTCAGCAGAAATATTATGAGATAACATATTTTTTGCTACTTTTTTTATTGCTTCCTCTCTACCTTCCTCTCTGCCCTTTTCGATACCCTTTTCGATACCTTTTTCGATACCCCTAAGCTCAGCTTGTTCTGCAAGGCCCTCAAGATAAGCTTCTCTAGCTTTATTATCTCTAGCAATCTTCTCTGAAGCTTCATAGGCACGTAGCTCATCTTTTGTCCAGTGATGTGCTTCTAGCTCATGGTATGCTTTTGTAATTACCTCGTCACTGTTTTTGATTAATTCACCCATATCATCAGGATCATTTGCATACTTGAAAAAGTAACACCATTTATCTTCAAAGCTCTTTAATTCCTCTATCCTTTTATTAAACTTTTTGAGCTCTATGAATGTAAATGAGAAGTCTTTTAGATCTCTTTCATATGTCTTTTTATCCAATGTGTAATGGACTGATTTATACCCCTTCTTCTTTGGAAACATTTCATATTCTGTTATCGCTAAGAATATTACTTCCTTAAGATGATCATAATTATACCCCTCTTCAGCTTGAGATGAATATGCTTTTGCTGCGTAGTATTGAGCTCTTTTCTCAAATCCACCAACTTTTGCTACCTGCATCTCTACTATGTACTGTGTTCCATCCTCTTCTTCGCATAAAACATCAACTACACTCTGTTTCTTTCCTATAAGTTCAGGATGTTGCATTGGATTGAGTAGTCTTACTTTTGTAATTTCTTTCTTCCCTTCTCTTTCTATTACATCGTTTAAGAAATGCATCAAAATATCCTTGTTCTTTTCAGTTCCAAAGATCTTCTTAAATGCTATGTCATTTCTTGGGTTTAAGTATTTTACTATCGTCATAAGAGCCTACTTATATCATCACAATATTACTAGATACTTCCTTTTTTTGCTACACAAATTAACCAACTATTAGAGTAATCCAGATATTGATCTAACTAGTCCTTTTACCAACTCAGGTTGCGCCTCAGTAAATTTTCCATTTACTTTTTTAGCAACACTTATAATTCTTGTTTGGTATTTTTTCCAATTGGTTTTTTCTTGCCAATCTGATTTTTTATAACCACTTATCCCTTCCAACAGATGCGACAGAGCCATTTTTTTCAGTCCAGTATAAAGTTCTTTATCTCCACTAAATCTTCTTTTATCAATTCTCTAAATTCTTCACTACATATACTTGGATGCAATACATCGACTTTTATCGTTATATCTGACTCTTCTAAATCCCATTTTAAATTCATCATGTCTTCATCTTCCATTCTCTCCTTACAGTATATATCTAAATCTGAATACTTTCTTGCCTTACCCTTCACCCTCGACCCATATGCATAAAATTTATATGGATATTTTTTAAGTACTCTCATTAATATTTCATAATCTTCTTGACCTAACTCTATTTCTTTTTGTGCTTCTCTACTGGAATTCATTATATACATAGCAATCTTAATATTATTCTTTTATACAATAGTTTATTTTATAAATATTACTTCTTTATTCTATTTAACTCTACCCTCTAATTCCTTTACCAGTTTGCTTAATTCTTTTTTAAACTGAGGCATTATTTTCATTATATCTTTTAGTACTAACTCATTATATGTATGCACTGTTAAATTTCTTTTATTTGCAAATTCTATCCATAACTTTACGTCATCTATTATTTTTGCAGCACCTGCTTCTCTTATTACTTGTTTAGGAGTACTTACTTCTAAACCTTCGCTATATAATACTTTCTTCATTATCTTCCATGATAACTCATAGCAATATTCAAAAGACTGTATTATACCTGCTTGTTCTTGTTCTGTCTTATTATTCTTCATAAACTTTGCTAATACACTATCTGCTTTTTTTAATACTTCTAGATTTATATTGTTTACCATTTTAAACTCCTCGTACTTAATTTTGTATCTTATATCATAATGCTATGTTGCTGGAAGCGTAAATATTGAATAGCGCATAGATAAAAAAATGCTAAGCTTTTACCTAAAAAGATATAGGTATCAAATGAATTTTGAAATAATAGTAAGAAAAAAGGCTCTGTGGCATCTGTAAATAAGGAGTAAAATTTTAAATAATTTATATATTATTCCACTAAGCAGCTAGTGAAATATGTATACATTTCTTATTATTTCATCTGTTATATGTCTACCTCTATTATAACTCTTTTATCTCGATTTAGCTATATATGAAGGGAAAGAGTGTAGCAAAGTGATGATGGAGTTTGCGCATCTCAAGAAAAGATACCGAGAACAGCATATGTGGGCCAAGGGTTATTTTGCAGTAACGGTTGGTAATTTTGGTAATTTGAATGAACAGCAAGTGCAAAAATATATAAAATAAAAAGTATAAGAGCAGGAAATACATCACAAACGAGATAATTTTGAGATTTCATCTCATTAATCTGCTTTGCAAGCGTTAATTGAAGCTACCCCCTTGAGCCGGTAGTGATTCACGACACTTTATTCCTTCTTTGTTACTTTTTACTATGAATACTATATTGCCCTTATTCTCATATTCCTGAGAAATTATATCTAAGCTTTTTATATCAAGTGGCAATCTAAATTCTTGCTTATTTCACGAACTTTGTTTTTTGTATAACCACTATACCCCTCATCTATTTCAACTTCAACATCCACTATAAACTCAGTTGAGCCGCACAATTGAGGCATAGGGATTCCAAAAACATATGTTTTTGGAATTTTTAACCATTATCGCTATTTCGAATTTAAACCTTCATTAGTTTTACTTGTTCCAAAAATACGCTCGTATTCTGCTTTTATCTTTTGCTCCCCCTCTTCCATTGATTGTATATATTTAATATCAGTTTCATTTTTCATGCATTCTCGATAAGTAAAATTTGCAGTTTTTAGTAAAGGCTTAAAAAATGGTGAGCTGTAATACTCTTCATTAGGTATTTCTTGCCTTTTGAACTTTGGATTGATCGTTCTTATTAATTGATTTAACAAATATGCTAATATTGTTAACGACTCTACTTCTTTCATGGTTTTCATAGTTTGGCCTAGTTCATAATGCGCAACTCCCTTCTCCATCATATCGCCAAGATTAATATCATCAAAAAAATAATCAAAGCTATCGTCGACTATAGAATGAAAGGAATATCGACCTTTTGCAAAGCATTTATACATAGTGAACTCTTCATCACGTTCTAATAACTTATGTAACTCTCTATTTGATAGAAAAAATGCAGATCCCATTATCTCGTGCCGCATCCATATATATTTTACCTCAAATACTTGATCAAAAAATTGATCTATAAAATTTTCTTGTTCCTGTATATTCATGGCTTATCCCAATACCTCCAATCTTTCCATTCATCGAGTGGTATGTGGGCGTCTGGATGATTTTTAGGTTTGTTGACATCTACATCTCTTTTTGCAATTTCCTCTGTAATCACTCTACCCCCTCTACCAATTACCTTACCTCCACTTGTTATCTTTACGGTTCTGTCGCATCTGTTAATTTTTGAAATAAAAAGTAAAAATTAAGAATTTTTAACTCCCGATTTTCCGCACTTTGAAATTTTCACTTTTCACTTTTTGCACTGAATTTTCACAGATGCGACAGAACCGACAAATCTTCCATAAACTGTAACAACAAGCATTTAAATAAACGTAAAACACCATATCCCTTATAATTAGCAGGAGATTCAATTCCCTTCAGCTCTTGCTCTGCTGCCCCAAAATTAAACAGCTCCTTAAATTTGCGATATTGATGCTCACTACCAACCAATTGATCCAAACATACCATTATTATTTGATGCGCTGATGACATTTTTCTCTTCTTTATTCTGTAATCCACTCCACTATACCTTTCTTTATTCCATCTTGCAACACTCCCATACTAGAAAGCGCCAGGAAAAAGACAAAACCAAGAGTGGTAATTTTGTATGATGTATTTTGTGGTATGTGCGCCGGGCATGAGGTAAGAGCAAAGGGTTCAAGTCCCTTATGGGCTGAGATAGAGCGGTCCATTAGCTGAGGCAAGGTTAACTTCGTGAGGAGTTGGCTGAAGGAAGCTGACGGCAAAGTAAGGCTGAAACGAACAGAAACTTGGTAGTAGGCCGTTATAACTGGGCAACCTAGCATTAACTGGAATAGCCCGCCTCTATGCGGAAGTGTATAGCGGTAAACCAAGTTCAGCCTTATGGAGGTCTTGCATCTTACCCCGGGAGGCCTTTTATCTAGCTTGAGTATAAGCTACTTTGCTAGCAATAGTAGAGGACAGGATAAAAGGAGTCAGCAGAAGGCATAGTACTTAAGAGAATCGGTACCTCTCTTGAGGAAGGCCTGAATTAGATTTGTTAGGTACTGGAATTTTAATTTTGGAGTTATATGGTAGCAAAAGATAGCAATACCATCCACGGATCAAATAGTGAAGGCAGTACTGGAGCTGTTGATCATGAGGCGCATAGAGTAACTTCAGCAATTAGAATACCCCAGGACCTTGCAAAAGATGTAATTGGGGATGTAGTTAAAACTGCAAATCTCAAAAGTGCCTTTAAAGCAGTAAAACGCAATAAAGGTGCACCTGGTATCGATAAAAGAACTATCAATGAAGTACAAGAGTCCTTAGATGAGATTATCCAAGAGCTCCAATCTTCAGTTATCAACGGTAAATATACTCCTTCCTGTGTTAGAGGAGTACAAATACCCAAGCCTAATGGTAAAACCCGTTTGCTTGGCATACCTACAGTAATTGATAGAATGGTGCAGCAAGCTATAGTTCAAGTTTTATCACCTTTGTTTGATCCACACTTTTCGGACAATAGCTATGGATTTAGACCTAAGCGTTCTGCGCAAGGCGCTATGTCCAAAGCTAAAGAATTTGTAAAGTCTGGTAAATCATGGGTGGTGGATATGGACATAGAAGCTTTCTTTGATAACGTCAATCATGACATTTTAATGTCTCTAATTGCACGCTCTATCTCTGATAAGAAGCTCTTAAAGCTGATTAGATCGTTCTTAAACGCAGGCATGATGCAAAATGGCTTAATGAGCAAGAGAGACCTAGGGACCCCACAGGGTGGACCGCTCTCCCCTCTTCTAAGCAATATCTTGCTTCATGAACTTGATAGAGAGCTTCATTTACGTAAGCACTCTTTCGTCAGATACGCTGATGATTGTAACATTTATGTTACTTCTAAGAATGCTGCACAGAGAGTACTTACATCTATAACGAAGTTTCTTAACAGTAAGCTCAAACTTAAAGTTAATCTTACTAAAAGTGCTACTAGCTCTGTTCAAGACCGTAAATTCCTTGGATTTACATTGTTAACAGATGGCTCTGCTATTATTGCTAGAGAATCTATATCTCTCTTCAAAGATAAGGTTCGCCTTATCACCAAAAGAAGTAGAGGTGTTAAATTTGATACAATAATCAGAGAGTTAAATCAAGCTACGAGAGGCTGGTTTCACTATTTTAAGTGTTCCGACTTTCCAAAGCCTCTGTGGCATCTGGACGGTTGGATTAGAAGGCGTCTTCGTTCTTACAGGATAAAACAGCGTAAAAGAAAATTCTCGATCAAAACTTTTCTAACTGCTCATGGTGTATCTCAGCGATCTAGCTGGTCACTTGCTTGCTCTAGAAAAGGTTGGTGGAGAAAATCTCTATCTCATGCTGCTCACCAGGCTCTCAATTTAAAGTATTTTGAGAGGAACAACCTATTTTCCATGTATACATCTTTTGTTAAACACAAATCTGAAACCGCCGTATGCGACATCGCTTGTACGGTGGTGTGAGAGGGAGATTCAGCAATGGATCTCTCTACTCGATTTATTTGTTTGCGATGAATTACAGCTATGACCGAGGAACGAGGGAGGGGCTGTAAGAAGAAAAAAATCAAAAAATAGGATAAATCGTGAGCGTAGCGAAGTACCCTTGCACTTGCGAGGGGCAAAGCCCCATAAGCGCTCACTAAAACAATACGGGAGCTGATTTTGCCTTTTTCGCGTTGATTCTGCCAGACTTCCTGATATATTCGGCCATTCTTTAAATATAAAGTTTAGAGAAAGTGAGGGAGTTATAGATTGTAAGATTTGATTTAGCATAAAAGAAAAATCACGCCAATTAGAATTACGATAATTGCACTTCATATCCCCACGGGGAAAATTTTTCTGCATGATCTATTAGTTTTTGACCAAGAAGACATAAAAATAATTTCGCGTAAAGCCAAGCACGAGAGCTAATATCATCATATTTTGGTAAATGTCCTAAACCTGCTATTGACTTAAATCTTTTAAAAATTAATTCAATTTGCCACCTTAATCTGTACCAATTTAATATCTGATAACTATCCAGCTTTTCTTTTTTTACTGTTGTAAATAAAATAATATGTTTCTCTCAATGAATAACCTTTACCTACATGTATTAAGATTGTTTGCAGTAATTCATTTGCACTTTTAAACTTGGTAACTTCCTTTTCATCACTCTTAACTTATCTAAATTATCGTTCCACCCCTCTGGTAATAATGTAACTAATGTATTCCATTCTTCATTTAATATTTTCATTGTGTAAATTTTTTTGAGTATTCCTATCAATTATTAGCATAAACTTACTTATACATTAATACCTTTAGTTAGTGCTTATGGGGCAAAGCCCCTTAATCAATTGCTTTTTAACGTAAAATGACTTTTGCAATTGAAAGAAATCGTAGATACTTGGTAATTGGTCTTTTTACTCGATTACAAGAATTAGTGAACAAGGAAATATTGAATTTATAGAAACAATATTGTATTATTTATAAATCTCATGACGATACTATCTAACTTTTTATTAGTTATAAGTTATTTCTTTAGATAATCAATCATCACAAAGCTGGATTAATTTCAATAATAACTAGCCCTATAGCAACCATTAATGATATAGATATGCGATAATAATTTATAAGATATGTGATAACAATTTATATTTTAAAACTATGAACAAAACTGAATTTATAAAACTACTAGCCAAGAATATGGATACTTCTGCAACTGAAGCAGATAAAGCTTTGAAAAAAGTATTTGAAACAATTGCACAAGCAGTATCACAAGAAGATATACTTGCTTTTGTGGGGTTTGGTACATTTAAAACTACTATTTCCAAAGCTAAGAAAGTAAAAACTCCCCGTGGTACTATGGTAGACATTCCTGAAAAAAGAATTGTAAGATTTTCACCAGGTTCTGAATTAAAAGCAAAAGCTGATACTAAAAAATAATAAATCTTTCTAGGCATGGAACTTGGAACTAAATTATCTTTTATTGAAGAGATCAGAGATGGTATACAGAAACGTTATAACGATTTAAAAAGAGAGGTTAAAAATAATGCTAATATAACAGATGGTAACAAACAAAGAGCCATTAGTTATGCCAAAGGTATGTTTGAAGATGCCAATAAGAATTTTTTAGAAGTAAAGCCCCAAGTAGAGGCTGCAAGTAAAACTGATAGAGTGTCAGAGCAAATAGCTCGACACATGACCTCAATTGCCAAATATAAAGATAAAATATATGAGTTATGTGACTATGAATCAAAAAAATGAACAACTAAAGATAGGAGATAAAGCACCTACCTTTGAATCAGAATCAACTAAAGGAAAAATATCTTTAACAGATTATAAAGATAAATATTTGGTACTATATTTTTACCCAAAAGATGCCACACCAGGATGTACTATTCAAGCTAATGAGTTTGTCGAGCTATATGATAAGTTTCAGGAAATAGACACTGAGGTAATAGGCATATCAAGAGATAGTATGACCTCTCACCATAATTTCTGTAAAAAAGAAAATATTGTATTTCCATTAATATCAGATACTGATGGCAAATTATGTGAGTCCTATAAGGTTCTTCAAGAAAAAGTTAATTTTGGCAAAAGGTATGTTGGCATAGTGAGAAGTACATTCATAGTTGGCAAAGACCAAACTATCCATAAAACTTGGTATGATGTAAAAGCAAGTGGTCACGCTCTTAATGTTCTTTATGCAGTAGAAGCTTTGAAAGAAATGGATGAAATAATGGATGAATAAACTTCCGTTGTTGTTTTATAAAGTTAGCCAAGTCAATAATTAAAAAAATGAAAAGTCCTGCAATCAAAGTAACAGTTAAAAAAGATAAAAGCTATTATTGGTGTAGCTGTGGCTTGAGCAAATCTCAGCCCTTTTGTGATGGCTCGCATAAGGATTATGAAAAGGGTAGGAAGCCTATACATTACATGAGCCCTCAAGATAAATTTATGAGTTTCTGCACTTGTAAGAAAACTGAACATGCGCCAATTTGTGACGGCAACCATGGGCATATTGATAGATAATTTATAAAGGAGAGAAAAGTGTTTTTAGAGCAATATTTAATGTTTTTATTTAAAGCATTAACCATTATGGGCGTTTTATTTGTTATTCTTTTTATATATTCTTACATTAAACTTAAATTGAAAGGGGGTAAAGAAGAGGGGGTGTTAACTATTAAAGACTTGTCTGGTCATTATAATGAGCTAAAACTCCAAATGATAAGAACCCTTCCTTCTAAAAAAGAGGCAAAGCAAGCAATAAAAGATTTGAAAAAAACTACTAAAGAGCAAAAATTAAAAAAAGATAAAGTTGCGTCATATGTTATTAAGTTTAATGGTGACATCAAAGCAAATGCAGTAGAATCATTAAAAGAAGAAATAAACGCTGTGCTTTTAATTGCTAGTCAAAAAGATAAGGTGATATTAGTTTTAGAATCACCTGGTGGAACAGTAAATGGTTATGGTCTAGCATCTTCTGAGTTAAGCAGGATAAAAAAGAAGAGTATTAAATTAATTGTAGCAATTGATAAAGTAGCAGCTAGTGGTGGATATTTAATGGCCTGTATTGCTAACAAGATTATTGCAGCACCATTTGCTATAATTGGCTCTATAGGTGTTTTATCTCAAACACCTAATTTCTATAAATTACTAAAAGATAAAGGTGTAGAATTTGAGCAAATAACTTCAGGTAAATATAAAAGAACAGTTACAATGTTTGGTAAAAATACTGATGAGGACAGAAAGAAATTACAAGAAGAAATTACCCAAGTACATAATCAATTTAAAGATTTAGTCAAAAAAGAGCGTCCAGCTATAGATTTAAATAAAATATCTACTGGCGAATATTGGTTAGCTGAAAAAGCCAAAGAGCTAAAGTTAGTAGACGAGCTTATGACAAGTGATGAATATTTAATGAGCTTGTATGAATCTGGAGAAAATATTTACCAAATAGAATATAAAAAGAAACAAACTTTAAGAGACAAATTATCTATGGTAGCTTATAACTTTAAAAACATAATAAACTCACAGGCATCTTATTAAGTTTGAAAGTGAACAAGGAGAT
>NZ_CP110822.1 GCF_034359465.1 Candidatus Bandiella woodruffii
ATGTCTTTTGAGTTTACATTATTAGATTTTGCGTATGATCATGAATATTTCATAAAAACTCATGAGAATTTATGTGGTAATAATGAAGACATATGCTCTAATTGGGCTAACAGTAGAGATTATTTTGTAAATAATGCATCAAAAGATTGCGAAGCCCCTAATGAGATTTTTGCACAATATAGTGATGTATTGCTATATGAAGAGGTCAATGGGGAAAAAGAATGTAAATTGGGAAAATGGTTGAAATCTCCAAATGCATATGGTGTTAATAAATTATTTTTTGGAAAGTATTATCAATTAGGAAATGAAGAGTTAGAAAAAGAGAAAAATAAAATATTTAGAGGAAATATTTTTCAAATAGCAATTATTGCGCCAGATGCACTAGAAAAAGAATTTAATAAAGAGATTATAAGGCAAAATGGTATAGATAAAATCATACTTCAAGCTTTTAAAGAAACGCCCGATTATAAATTAAAAGAAACGACATTAAGTTATCTAAAGAGTGAAATAAATAGCAAATATAAAAGTGGATACTGCAAGAATGAGATCTGTGATTTAGAAGTTGGATTGTTAATAAATCAAGTATTAAGTCATAAAAGCGCAGAATTTCAATATCTAATAGAGGTAGTCAAAAAAGAAAATATTGATGTTACCGTTAAACAAGAAATTACAAAAAAAATATCAGAGAGTAACTATTACTTAAGCAAGGAAGAAATCGGGTTTATTGAAGATTTATTGGAAGATAAGAGCGTTTCTAAATATATAGGGAAAAGTATATCAAAATCATTATCTAATATACTAAATAAGCAAGCGGAGAAAGAGGCTTCATATGTAGAGAATAAGGCCACACATTTATTAAATAAAGGTGTAATTTTAGATAATGAATTGGTAGATTCCATTTTTAATTATTACAATAAAGATCAGGTTTATTTTAGTGGTATAGTAGTTGATATATTAGCAGAGTATAAAAACATATCTCATGAATCTTTAGAAAAGGTTAGTAGTGTTATAGAAAAAGTCACAGACTTTAGTAAGCAGCTATTTATAGTTAAGAGATTATTGCAAAATGGCATAGGACTACCTAATTACAAATTATTTGCTGATTGGATTCATCATATTAATTCTTCTGATAAAGGTATTAGATTTCAGGTATTAGATGTATATGAAGTTGCAAATCAAGAATCGCTAAAAGATATTTCTAGTTTATTATATAAGGAATTAACTGAGCTTGCTATTAAAGCAGAAAACTATGAATTAGATAAGATTCAAAGCATAGTTGCAAAGCTTGATTCAGAAACAGTAAATTTAAATTCTGAGGAACTCTATGCAAGAGAAGAAATACTAAAAGTCGCATATAAGTATAATGAATATTCAAAAGGTACCCTCAATAATAAAAAAGAAATAGCTCGCCAGTTATTAGATAGAGTTAATAGCAATACAGCGAATGTATTGGAAAGATTTTATAAGGAAGTTATTATAACGCAGGAAAGGTATTTGCTGGAATTAGCAAGGTTAGGATTAAAAAAGATAGAGGTATATAAAAATATTTTATTAACTCCAGAGGAAAATAGAATTTTAGATTATGTTACAAGATATACTTCAATGGAAATAAGACAATGCTTAAGTGGTGGCGATAATAAAGGACCTCTACCTTTCTTCAAGTATAATACAAATGATCAATGTTCTAGTTTAGATAATCAATATAATTTTTTTGATAGTGCCGTTATATTTGAAATAATAACGGCAGATGGAAAATTTTTAATGAGCAAAGAAGAGTGTTTTTACTATGAGAGGGAGTTATCAGTTATAGATGGAATAAAAGAGCGTATAAATAGTATATCATTTGAAAGTATAGTAGGAATCAATTCTTTTATTGATTTTTTAAATAAATATTATTCTTTTTTTGAAGAGAAAGGTATTAATTACATTATCGATACTTTGAGTATTAACGGGTCTATAGTTAATTTAAATAATATATATCAAGAGTTAGTGAATAACCTAATATATGAGGTTACTAGCAATATTCCACTTATTCACAACATAGATAATTTTGATATTCAGTTAATAAACCAAGTAGCATATACAAGGAGTATAAGTCAGCTTAATAAAAGTTGGAGTAATGATAGAATATTTGAATATATTTATAGGTTCTACCAAGGAATTAATAACGGTCTAAACGAGCAAAGTGTAGCTAAATATATTAATATATTTAGCTATTTAGAAAAAATTAGTGATTATAGTTTACTTCCAGCTCATAGCTCAAGATATGGCGACACGATAGAAGATATACTAGAAACTATATTAGAATCGGTGAATAAATCATTAGATCAGTTTAGTGCAGTCGATGTCGGTAAAAAGGCAGAAGATAAAATAAATCAACTAGTAAGGGATAATAATTATTATAAGGCATTCACTTTAGATCAGTTAATCAAAGAGCTAAAGTTAGTGAATAATAAAAATGAAAAGATCAAACAATTAATAGAAGATCAGTACTTTGAGAGCAAGTTTAAAGAAATATCTACTATAAAAGAGAATGGAGTATTAATCAGAGAGGATGGCTTAGATAAGCTAGTTCAATTAAAAGATTTAAAGGAAGAAGAGATTAAAAACTGGAATCAAAATATCAAAGTAAGTGAGGCTACAATAGCTGAGATTATAGCCGTTATATCTGAAGTAGCTCATAGAACTATACTTGAGAGTAAGTATTACCCAAGAGATATACAGATAATATCATTATTATCTCTGTTACAATTGGGGCATGGTGGACTTGCAGAGATTGCAACGGGAGAGGGCAAGTCATTAATTATAGCAATGTTTGCTACAATTAAAACAAAGGAAGGTAGGCAAGTAGACATAGTCACAAGTAATAATGTGTTAGCTGAAAGAGATGTAAGAGAATATAAAGAGTTTTATAATTCATTTAATATATCTGTAGCTCATAATATTAAGGGTAGAAAAGAGTACAAAGAAGAATGTTATTTAGCAGATATAGTATATGGAGATTTACTGAATTTTATAGGGGATACGTTAAGAGATATTTCAAGAAATGCTAAATATGGTAGAGGGCATGATATAGTAGTTATTGATGAAGTTGATAACATGTTTATTGATCAGAATAACATGAAGGTGCAATTATCTAGTCCAATCCCTGGGTTTGAAAATTTAGTGCCAGTGCTTTTATATATGTGGGGAACAGGCATTGTAGACGCTAGTATGCTCAAACATGAAGGAGATAAGTGCTGGATTAAAGTCCCTAAAATAGATGAAGATTTAAAATTAGAGGATATAGATTTAAGTAAAACTCCTGATATAGAATATGAATTAATATATGTGGATGATAGCTGTAATAAGATACTTAGAGGAGAGATTTATAATTATACAAAAGAAGAAATACTAGCATATAAAATAGATAGAGATGCAAGACTTTATACTGTACCAGAACATTTAGAGAAATTTGCAGAAACTCAATTAACCACATGGATTGATTCATTTGAAAATGCATATTGGCATAAGGATAAATTACATTATATAATTTATGATCCACAAGAAGATATTCATTCAATAGATAAATTTAAAATAGTAGCGCCTGTAGATTATGTTAATACAGGGGCTATACAACAAAAATTACAATGGTCTGATGGGTTGCATCAATTTATACAGTTAAAGCATGGATTAACTGTAAAATCAGAACATGTTGTTAATGTCTATATGTCATATGTAGGATTCTTCAAAAAATATGAAGGTAGTATTTATGGTGTGACAGGTACACTTGGGGAAAATTCACATCAAAAATTTTTAAAAGAAACCTATAGAGTAGAATTGAGCCATATACCAAAATTTATTCATAAAGATTTAACAGAATATAGGCCTATAATTACATATGATGGAATAAGAACAGATAAAAATGATATTAAAAATGCCAATGAGATATGGAAGCAAGAAATAATAGGGGTAATTTTTAGAAAAGTTTTAGATAAAAGAGCAGCCCTCATAATAGTTGAAACAATTGAAAAAGTAGAAGAATTAGAAGAAGCACTTCTTGCTAGTGGTTATAGTAAGAAGCATATTATAACCTATAAAATAGGAGATCAGACTGAAGAAGATAAAATAGAAAAGAATGAATTAGGGATAGGAGATGTAATAATTGCAACTAACCTAGCGGGGCGAGGAACTGACTTAAAGATAGACAGAGAAGTTATAAATAATGGTGGGCTTCATCTAATTATGGGTATATTCTCTCAAAGCATCAGAGTTGAGGATCAAGCGTATGGGAGAACAGCAAGAAAAGGAGAGCCAGGCTCTGCACAATTAATTATTAATGGAAATAATCTAGATCATTACAGCTGTTATGAGAATTACGGATGTAATGATATTCATAATTTATATAAAGAAAGAAATATTAGAGAATTTAAAAAATTAGAAAGCAATCGTCTATGTGAGTTACCCTATTTAGAAATAAGGGATATAGTATTTGAAGAATTTGTAGAATTGGTAAAAGAAGCTAATTCACCTACAGGCTATAATTTAGTGGTGACCAGTAATGATAATCTAAATAAATATGAGAATGCCGAGGCATTAGCGAAACAAACAATATATTTATATAAAGAAGATAATGATATTTATATCAAAATATCAGAAATAGATAAGAAAAAAAACAAAGTTATAAAAGTTACTGAAAAATTAGAAGTTATAGATAAAAGAGGTTATCAACATACTAACACATTATTAAATAAAGTTGAATTAGTAGGCGAGTCTAAAGGTTTAAGAATAGGGTTGAGTAATCAAGATTATGAGTTAATACATTTTATAGCAACAACTGAGGGTTATACATACTTTAATGAGATAAAGGATAGAATTGAATATAGATTTAATAAAGCATTAGAAAATGAATTACCAAATGATATAGTAAAAAAAGAAGAAGGGTGGGGCATATTAAGTATTAATAAAAAAGAGGCATACTTAAAATGGCTACTTTTAAATGGAGAGGAGTATAGTGATTTAAAATCTCAAGTTAGTCTAGATGAGCAAAATCAAATAGATGAAAAAAAGAGTGTAAACTTACACAATATACTCAAGCAAGTAGAGCTTAGAAAAAAATATGAATTATGGAAGGAAGATAGAGAATTATATAATAATCAATCAGAAATTAATCAAATCAAAGAATATTTTGGAATTTGGCTCAAAAAACACGAAAAGGCATTAGAGATAGATTGTAAAATAGATACTGATGAAGATAAAAAGCAGTTAGAAAAGTTATTTGAAGAAAAAAAAGCAAAGCTAATAGAATTATTTTTTAATGAGATAAAAAAAGATGTAATAGAAAAAGTAAATAACAATAATTTAATAACAAATCCTGCATATTTAGTACTTAAAGCATGGAGATATTTATACATAGACGCAAAAGATAAAGATTATAGATATCAGCCTATAAAAATAGATAAGGAAGCAGAAAGCTTATGGAACTCTTTAATAACATCACCTGTAAATAAAGTTAAAAATTTAATTTATGGAGTGTTTGAAGATATTGGAAGATTAGGATTTGGATCAATCAATTACAGGGTTGAGAATCCATTAGCGCAATCTATAAAATTTTTAGAAGACGCGATAAAGTTAAATGATATGTATTCATGGGCTGGCCATAATGCATTAAGTGCCATTAGACTAGTAAAAGATGGTAGAGGAATTACCAACGTCAAGCAAGGTAAGGAGGCTGGAGAAGTAATAAACAGATATGCAGAGGATTTGAGTAACGCAACTAGTAAGATAGAAGAATATGAAATACCAAAATATGAATCACAGTTAACGTTTTTACTAACGCATAAGTTAGTAGGATTGGAAGATGATTTAACAATTCAACTAATAGGATCGATAGAGATATATAAAAAAATACTCGAGGTTATGTATAAAAACTTCAAAGTATTGGAAAATTTATCTGGGAAAGAAATGATTAGGGTTGGTAATCATATAACCCTTGAAGAAATAACCAATGATATAGACATAAGAAATGCAACAATAGAATTTTTGAATAAAACAGGTAACGCTAATCAATTAGAATCATATTTAAATGCCACTACTTATTATAAAGTTGATGAGCCTGAAATTGATAAATCAATTGTAACAAATAGTACAGCTGCATTTTTTAATCTAACACAAAATATAGGAGATATAGGCTCTTATAAAAGCGAGATGGATGCAAGCATGAAATCTCTTAAGGGCATTGCAAAAGAAATAAATTTTGCTAGTAAAAGTTATATATTAGATCAGATCACTGCATCAGGTGGCTTTTTATATCAAGTAGAAACTTATGAATTAGAAGAAAATAAGAATTGGTTTACAACGATATTTTCTGCTGTGCTTGGAGTTGTACTGATTTATACTGGGATTTGGATGTTGCAAGCTAATATTTTAGGTGGCGCAGTATTTGGTAAAGCACTAGCTGCATCATTCATCTTCCAAGGTATTGGAGATATAATAGGCTCAATAATATCAGTAGCAACTAATACACCTATGGACTTTGAGGATTACATAAAAGGTAAAGGTATTGCTATGGGAATATCGATTGCAACTGCAGGTACATTACATTTCTTAAGTGGTATAGATAGTTTAAAAAATATTGTCAATATAGCAAAAAAAGTAGAAGAATATACAAAAAATTTAGATAAATTATCAGCTGTATATAAAGCATTTGCAATCCAAGCAGGATTAACAGCAGGAAGCGCTGTTATATATAACCAGATGAAAAAGTTTGTAGATAAAGAAGATATAGAGTCAGATGCTAAAGCTGAAATCACCGATATACTTAATCGGTACAAAGACAAACTGGATAAGATATACGCATCAGATAACATAAATGGAAATAAAGAACTGTATAATCAGTTAATTAGAGACATAGAAAAAGCTGTTAGAAATTATGCATTAAGGTTTAAAGGAGAAAAAACTTCAGTTGTAAAAGGCGTTTCAACTGAGACTATTAATGTAGCAGCCTCATCAGTGCCATATTTAGGTAGAGTTATTAGTACAGGTGTTGAACTTACAATGGGTGCAATCAAAAGTGTTCAAGCTATAGAGAAGATAGGTAATAAGATAAGGAAAAGTATAGATGAAATAGTGTCTAGATCAATGAGTAGTGCTGAAATGATGAAAAAAAGATTAGTTTATAATTTTAATGCTATTGGAGAACAATTATTTGAAGTAATAAATGCACAAAATTATGTAGTAGCAGGTGAGATAGATTATAGAAATTGTAATGAGTTCAATAAAGTAAATTTAGAAGAAAAATTAAAGGATTACCACAAAGGCCTAGTAACTACTTGTAACCATATAGCTAACATTATCCTTCATAATGAAGAAAAAAACTCTATGCTAAATAAGAATATAGAGGCAATATTTACAGCATCAGTAAGTAACTTAGTAGAGGGAACACAAAAAGAAGGAATAATAAAGCCTATAGCAAATGAATTAGCTACTATACCAAATCAATATATAGGTGAATATTTAGGAGAAAAAATAAGGTTGGCAACGGAAAAATATGATAATCAGCCAAATAAAAAACCAGATAAGCCTAAAGTAGATACAGTAGGTGTTGTACAGGATAGTGGAGTAATCAATTCTAAAAAAGATACTGACAACAAAAGAAAACAAGACGAAAAAGAGGGGGGGAAAAATGATGATACGCCTACAAAAGATAGAAGCTATATAGCAGTGCCTGGCGATAATCTGAATAAAATAATAAAAAATCTAGACTTAGATATTACTCCTGCTGATCTGGCAAAAGAAAATAATATAAAAGACCCCAATAAAATACAACCTGGACAAAAGATTAAAATACCAGAAAAAAGAGTAAAAACTAATTGCGAACCAAATTGTCAGAGTGGGACGAATCAAGACTATACACCAAAGAACCAAGGATTAAAAAATTCTCCTAAGAGTGAAGGTAAAAATACTAAAAACTATTTGTCTGAAGAAGATAAAAGAAACACAAATATGGCAGAATTTGTTTATACGGATTTATTAAGGAAGGGTATTAAGAATTTATCAACGGAACAGCAAGTGCATGACATCAATGAAAAGATGAAGAAGAATGATAAATATAAGAACATAAGAGATGCTGGGTTTGAAGCTACATATGTATTAAGAGATAAAGAAACAGGCTTTGATGGTATTTTGATGTATAGCAAAGAATTAAAGCAATACACTATTGTTATATCAGGTATTGATGGTATACATGATATAAAGGATGTTAAAGCAGGCTTGGGTGCAGCACATCCAGAATTAACAAAGCAATTTGTTAGACAATTCCAATATGCAGACAAATTATATAGTTATGCAAAAGACCAGTTGAAACCAGGTGAATCAATAAATGCAGTAGGTCATTCGTTAGGAGGGGCTCATGTGCAAGTGTTATCTGCTAAACATGATATATATGCGACATCGCTTGATGCACCTGGCGCTAAAAAAGCTGCAGATATGATGTTAGGGAAGGATAAATATAAAACAGATAAAATTACAGCATATACCGCATTAGATAATCAAGTGAATACACTGGGGATTCATATGGCAGAACAAACTCTATTAATTAAAGAGGGTTTTTCAGATCATAGAGATAATCATGAACATAAGTCAAAGTATTATACTGATCCAAATGCCAACTATAGAACGGTAAAACTAGATAGCACATCTGGAAAAAGTAAAATGCAGCAATTAAAGATTAAAGAACCAGATTTGTATAGTAGCATCCATAATTCTTGGCTTTCTTATCAGACAACAATAAATACACAATTAAACATACAAAGAAAAATAGATTCTAATTGGAGCCCTAAGAGTTATAGAGGGATGCCTAATCAATATAGCCATTTAAATTCAAATAACAAAGAGGAGCAAGATGAAGCAACTATCAATTAGAAATTTAATATTTAAAGGTACTAGATTATGATAAAATATACTTATGTATTGTTATCTCTTTTACTACTTAGTGGGTGTTCTTCAGCATTTAGAGACACATCTATAATAAATTTAGATTTAGATAAAATTCACAGCCCAGACAGTAAATATGGCGTTGTATTATTTAGACCTATTTATTTTGAAAATGCTGATCCGGATTATGTTTGTAAACAAAAATTAGAGCCTATAGAGTGGAGAACCTCTTTAAGAACAATAATTCGTCCTAGTTATTTTTATATTAGTAGACACCCTAATAATGAAGGGCAAGCTATAGAATTTGTAGACAAGGCTCCTTCTTTTTTTGAATATGCATCATACTTATCAAAAGGAAAAACAAGGTTGGCAATGCCAGAGTATTTTTATGGTGTAAGGATGCTACCTGAAGGACGCTATTACTTTGAAAGTGTATATGGCACTCCTGGAAGCAGAGATTATAAAGAAACGGAAGAAGTCAATTATTTTGACGTCAAAGTAGGTGAGGTTACTTATATAGGTGACTATTATTGGATGAATAATGTAGAGTTTGATCGCAATTTTAAGGATCGTTTAATGAGTCAAACTAGAGGTTCCGTAGAAATAAAATTATGTGATAGATTCGATGAAGCTAAGCAGTTTTTTCAAAAGTACTATTCACATGTAAAACTCCCTATAAAGAAAAATTTATTAAAATGCTGTGAAGCATTTAAAACTAATTAAAGAGGACTTATTATGAAAAAATATATATTAATAGCAACAATGGCTGTACTATCTTCTTGCGCATCAATTGATGATAAAAAGGATGTTCCTAACTATCAAAAAGCAGTTGCAGATGAATCTGTTTATAATGAGCTAGATCAGCTGTATCTTGCAGGAGATGTCAAAGGTGTATTTGCAAAATTTCAATCAATTGATAATCCTAACACACTGTTAAGTGCTTCTTATTGGATTAGAGATGTAACCAAACAAAGTGATGACAGTAGATATATGTACTTATATGCAACAACACTTTTAAGAATGCTTGATATAAAAAATATAGATAAACAATCTAAAGAAGAGTTTAAGGAAACCGCTGCTTTATCATTTTATGCAGGAAGATATATTATGCTCATTGATGCAGAAAGATGCCAAGAAGAAATCTCTCGTATGGCATTATTAATGAACATGGAATTTGAAATAGAAGAAGAGATATTAAAAATAATGAATAACTTTTCTAAAGAAAAACAAGAAAAAATAGGTCAAATGGCACTACAAATAGAAGAAAATAAGAAAAAAAGGAAAAAACAAGGTTGGATATGTAAACAAAGTCGCGAATACTTATCAAGATATAGAGCACAGGACCCAGATTGTAATGACTGCACAATACAAAAAAATGGCAAAATTACTAATATTATATTCCCTGAAAAAAGTAGCTTAATTAAATATAAAAGTGATAAGGACTGGTTGCAAAAAAGAAATGAAATGAGAAATGCTCTAGCTGGAACAAAAAATTAAAGAAATTATCAATATTTATGAGTATACAAAAAACCCTAATGAAAATGAGGAAAATAATCAAGGGGAAAGGGGCTCTGCAGAATAGGTAAATTTTCATACAATAAACCATTGTTTTTTGTACAGGCTTCAGTTATAATAAATCTTACATTTATAACAAATAACATTGAATACGTTGTATTCATAAGTTATATTTATTAAATAATTTATTGTAAATTTATATGGCTACAATTACTGCAAGGATTCCAGAAGAGTTAAATCATATTCTTAATATTGTTTCTTCTGAAACAGATCGTAACAAAGGATATATTATAAAAAAGGCTTTAGAAAATTATTTAGAAGAGAAAGCTGATATTTTAATTGCTTTAGCTAGAATAGAAAAAGGAGAGTCTACTATATCTTTGGATGAGATTGAAAAAAAATATGACTTGGCGGATTAATTTTACTACTGGGGCTGATAAAGACTTTAGTAAGCTAGAAAAACAAGAGCAGAAAAGGATTATAGGCTATTTACGACAAAAAGTACAACAAGACCCTAGAGCTCATGGAATTGCATTAAAGTCTAATGATTTAGTTAAAATATGGAGATACAGAGTTGGCAAATATAGGATTTTATCACAGATTAAAGATAATGACCTTGTAGTACTAGTCATAAGAATTGGAAAAAGAGATTCTGTTTATAAAATAACATGAAGAAAGTAGCATTTTATTTAAGGGTTTCAACAAATGAGCAAACCACTGATAACCAAAGATTAGAGTTAGATAAAGTTGCTAAGAAATCTGGCTGGCATATTTATAAATATTATATAGATACTGGGATAAGTGGTACTAAATCAGATAGACCTGAGTTTTTAAAGCTACAAAAAGCTATATTGCAAAATAAAATAGATATAGTAGCTGCATGGTCTGTATGTAGATTAGGTAGATCATTACAGGATTTGGTTAGTTTCCTTAAACTCCTTGATGATAAAGGTGTAGATTTATATCTTCATCAACAAGGCATAGATACAAGAACCTCATCTGGAAAAGCAATGTTTCAGATGATAGGTGTATTTAGTGAATTTGAGCGTTCTATAATTAGTGAAAGAGTTAAAGCTGGATTAGAGAGAGCTAAAAATAGTGGTACTCAACTAGGTAGACCAATTATATTTGAAGAGAAGGTACAAGACGTATTAAGTTTAAGAGCTGGCGGAATGGCTATATTAAAAATAGCAAAAAAGTTAAATATAGGAACTGGCACTGTTCAAAAGATTTTAAAAACATACGATATATCCAAAGATATAGAGAAATCTATTGAGCTTGATTTATGGCTGATGGTTGAAAATAATAGTAAGTTTGTTAGAGGAAAAACAAGAGTTAGACAAGAAATAGAAGATTATTTAAATAGCTACTATGATTTAGAAAAACCTTGTAAAGATTCTTGGGATTATAAATTGACTATAAAATATACTACTGAAGAAAATTTAGATAGTGAAATAGAAGAAATAATTTATGAAATGGCAAATATTGCTGACATGAGAAATTGCTTTATTGAACATAGTATTACTTCTGAGAAGTTAGATAAAAGTTGGTAGTATTATATAATTATTATACAATAATTGACTTTTAAGTGTATATCTAATATATAGTTATTATACAATTGTTAATTAATACAATATATGAACAAAATAAAAACAATTCATAATCCTTCAAAGTTAACTCAAGAGGAAAAAGAATTCGTATCTAAGAATGATGATACTTTATTAAAAAAGAAAAAAAATTCTTATAAAGGACGTATGATATCGATGTCTGAGGATTTTTATCAAGAATTAAATATATACTTAAAAAACAATCCTACGGAAGGCAATCGTTCAAGTTTTATTGTTAGAATTGTTGCAGAATATATGAAAAAAAATAAATAAAAATAAATTTATGAGCATAATTACAGTAGCAAGCACTAAAGGCGGAGTTGGAAAATCTACTTTTATTATAAACTTAGCATCAATTTTTCTTATGAATGATAAGAAAATAGCTATATTAGATGCTGATATTCAAAACAGCGTTGGTAAATGGAATAGAATTAGAGAATATATGATATCAGAAGGGGCAAATATAAAGCCTTTATTTATAGCAAGTGCAAGGGGAGAAGCATTAATAGAAATAGCTAATGATAAAAAAAAACAGGGGTATACTGTACTTATAGATTCGCCAGGAATAGATGATGCTAATATGAGAACTGCTTTATTAAGAAGTGATTATATAATCAACCCTTGTCCTGTTTCTTCTATAGATTTATGGGAAGTAGAAAGCTTAATGAAAATAATAAATAATTTACAAAAAATACAACATAGAAAAATACCATTAATACTGGTATTCAACAAAGTACCAACTAGACATAGTTCTACACCAATAATGGAGGCTCGCAAATTTTTTGACGACAATAATATAACCCCAGATTATATATTAGAGCATGCTATAAAAGAAAGGGTTGTTTTTAAACATTCAATAAGAGATGGTAAGACTATAGTAGACTACTCTCCATTTGATGAAAAAGCAAAAGAAGAAATGATAGGATGTTACAATGAAATTATAAATATTATAAATAAGTAAGTATACATCCATTATATAACAAAGTATTAATTATTATATATTAAATGTATAACAATTAATTAATGAGTATATGCAAATACTAATTCTACCAATATAAAATATATACATTTTTCACCCACAGTAAATGTGTTTTTTAGAAATTATTATTGACAACATTTATTTACACATTTAATGTGTAATGAAATAATAATTTATTTATAGCTAGTAGCTGTGTCTGTTTTAAAAAAAGATATAAAAAGAGTAACATTATCAATGCCTAAAAATTTTTTAGAAGAGCTCAATAAGCACTTAAAAAATTTTGCATTGATAGACAGAAGCGTATGGATTATTGATGCTATAAGAGAAAAAATGTCTAAAGAAAAACAAATGCTTGCTGAAAGCGATAAGGAAACTTAAGAGCACTTTTGCACCCTTAAGATAGCCCATTGAACTGAGATATCTTACCAAGGGAAAGTAAGTTTGTCAATAAACTACATGCGAATTGTGCTTCAATTTATATGGAGTACACTATGAAAGGAACATATCAAATAGTAAAGCCAGAGATGGCAGTAGAGATAGGGGAAGGAGAAGCTATACTATTAGAAAGGATAGTAGCTTATCTCTCAGGTAACGCACATAAGATTACAGGAAAGAAAGGTAAATGGATATATAATTCTGTCAGACAATGGCAGGAAGATCATTTTCCTTATTGGTCTAGGTATAAAATAAAAAAAGTAATTAAATCCTTAGAAGATAAGAATTTAATTATATCCTATAAAGTAAATGCAAAAAGATGCAATCATACAAAATGGTATAGCGTTAACTTTGAAGAATATAAAAAACTAACAGAAAGGGTATACAATAAAGATATATTAAATGCACAGAAAAAGAGAAGAAAAAAATCGACCAATCGATTGGTCGAAAATGAACCAATCTATAATATAACAAAAAGTTACTATACAGAAGATACTAAAGTATCTTCTTCTAAAGAGAAAAAAGAAGAAGATAATATTTCAAAACAAAAAGTATCTCTAAAAATGAAAGAAGTATGGAATGAAATATTTAAATATTCTGTGAGTCCAATTAAAGCATATGTGAATAAGAGTAATATAAATAAATTAAATAACTTATTTTTTAATAAGTTTGAAGGAGATATAGAAAAATGGAAGGAATATGCTGTAAAAGTAAATAGTAGTAAGTTTTTAATGGGAGAAAAAGAAACGAAAAAAGGATTTAAAGCAGTATTTGGATGGCTAATCAAGGAAGAGGTAGTAGAAGTAATAGAAGGAGGTGAATACGGAGTAGGGGATAGAGAATTGGATAAAAATGATATTTTAGGAAATACAGAGAAGAAGAAAGAAGTAATAGTAAACATGGTAGATAAAAAAATATCAAGTTATGCAAAACATAAAATAAACAAGGCAAAAGAGATGGAAGAGTTAGAGAAATATGCAAGAGAGGTATCAAGTGTAGGAGAAGAAGATAAATATGGAATATTGAGGATAATAGAGGGGATACCAAAATATATGTTATTCAAAGACGAAGAATATAGGGGTGTAAGAGAAAATATATACGAGAGTTATGTAATGAAAAAGTATTTTGGATATACAAAAATAGAAATAAGAAAAAAAATAAGGGAAAAGCTAGGAGAAATAGGGAAGAATAACAATTTAGAGGAGGAGTTTAGTAGATTGTCAGCAATGGAAGAAATGGTAGGTAGAATAGATATATATAGTCAAGAAGATATGGCAAAAATAAGAGACATGAGTTATTTAAGGGAAAATTTAGATTGCAAATCAAGAAAAGAAGATTTCATAATGGGGAAATAGGATTTAATGTCGTTATAAATAATGTCAGCAAGTTCCTTATCGTAAGTATGAGAAGTTTTATTACGGTCAGAAAGCATATTAAGCCAAACATCTTCGTTAGATATAAGATTATGAGAAAAAGCAGTGCTAAGGACATCACGAGGGAAGTTAACATCTTTAACCCCTTTTGATTTGATAATTTCTTTAAGAAGAAGCCAAAATAACTCAAAGGAAAATTCAAAACGTTGGATAGTAGCATCAATAACAATACGATCAGGGTCTGAAGGGCGTTTAATAACAGTTTCTAAAGCAGAAAGAGCATCGTTCAGTTTAGAAAAAGCTAAAGTAATTCTTTCAGAAGATTTATCAAACATAATAATAGAGTTTTTTAAAACATTAACTTTAAGAGGATTATGATCTGATAGAGAGTCTAAATCAAGACAATCAATTTTAAAAAGAGTATCAGAATTATTGATAATATCATCAATAAGGGGCCAATTCTTATCATCAGAGCAAGAAATAGCAATATCAATATCGGAAGAAGGAGTGGAATTGCCTTTGGCTCTAGAGCCGTAAAGATAAATTTTTTGAACAAAAGGAAGGAGTTTTAATTGGTGAAAAAAATTATAATTAGAAATATCAAAATTATCCATTGGCGATATTAGAAGAGTTATCAGTATATATAGGAAATAATTTAATCGCATCATCTCTACTTTTATTATTGATAGAGAGAAGGGAAATAGCATGTTCAGCAGGCAAACTTCTAAATATTTGTGCTTCTAAAACAGAATCACGCACTTCTGAGATAGTTTCATTATTATAAGAAGATGTTTTTTTCATGGTTTTAGCTTTACCAGTGAGTTGTGAGATATATTCAATGGTAATAGGGTCTTCAGTAGATAGGCAAATCTTGTTACGAAAGTTTTGAAGTAAAGCATATGCATAATCACGAGAAGGAGTAGCAGCGAAAAAACTAGAGATGGATTGAGCAGAAATAATACCAATGGTTTTACTACTTCTAGATTTATCCCAAAAATTAAGATCAGATAGGCCATCTTTGTTGCAAGAAACGATTTCTTGAAATTCGTCACACATAAAGAAGACAGGGAGTGTTCTATTTTCTGCATTATGATGCTTTTGCATAAGGTTAAAGAAGCGAAGCTTAATAAAAGTATAAGCTACTTTAGCGCCAAGTCCCCAAGTAGAGATAGGGACATCAACTAAGAATACTGAGCCGCTTAAAATCTCATCCATTTTAAGTTCAGAGGAAGAGCAAAATGCATCAGTTAAATCAGGATGATTAAAGGGAGAAATAGCTTGAGCAAGAGTAGCTTTTACACCGCTTTTTACTTTATCATCAAAAGAGTCAAAAATAGAAGATTTATATTGATGGTAAACAGTAAAAAGTCTTTTTTGTTTTGGATTTAGGTTTTTTTGAACAGAAGTAAGCTTTTGTTCTAAGAAATTAAATGCATCTTTATCAAAAATATAACCATAAAGAGCAGCAAGGTGATAATGATCAGGAATAAAAGAAAGAAGGCCAAGGATATTACGAGAAAGTTCAGCGGCGGTATCAATCCAAAAAAGATCAAGATGACCTTGGTTTGCGAGTAAAAGAGAAGATTTAAGGAATGAAGAGGCAATTTCAGGAGTAAGGCCAGCAAGTAAATTGATCTTAAGGTTATTAGGACCAATAATGGAAATATTTCTGGAGGTTTTATTAGCAAAAGCAAGGACAATATTTTTAACATCCCCCTTGATATCAAAAATAAGACCACCACATTTTTGATCGAGCATCTGAAGTAAAAGAGGTTGCATAACAGCAGAAGTTTTACCAGAGCCAATACCACCTAAACAAAGTATGTTTTTAGAAGCATCATCAATACTAAGAAGAATATTTTGGTTAGGAGCAAGAGAAGCAGAGTGCCAAAGAGTAGACATAAGACCAGTAGATTTGCCCAGAAGTAAAGCAAAAGAATCTTTTAAATTGATATTATCAAAAGCAGAAGAACTATCAGTATATAAAAAAGAGTTTGTAAAGGGAGAAGATGTTATCCAAGGGTTGTAAAAAGGGATGTGAAGAAATTTAAATAAAGAAGTAAGATTAAATAATAGAAGATTTTTAAAGGAAGTTTTTTTACCACTTAAGTAATAAAAATTAGCTTGGAAAGCAATAATAATTAAAAGAAAAAAAGGAGAAAAGAGTATACAAATAAAGAGAATAGAAAAAATGGAAAAAAAACTAAATGATTTGGTTGCAATTGATAATGCTCCAAAAAATCCAGTTAAAATAAAATAAGCAAAGATAGCAATAAAGATATATACAATCCAATATCCTTTGAAAGCTACTTTTGGTAAATCTCCCTTTTGTAAAGAAATGGAAGAAGATTTAGCTTTACGAAAAAATGTTAAGTATTCTATAATTGATGTAAACATAAAGAAATCTATTTTTTAATAGGTGTTAAACCAAAAAGTTTACGATCAGAATCACGAGTTAAATAATCATCCATTAATCTAACAATATCATCAAAAGAGTTATTCTTATTAGCTTGATCCAAATAAAAGCTACCAACTAAAATTTTACGCCTAGTATTATTCTTACGCTCTTTAGATTGTTCTCTATTTTGCATTAATCTAATACGAGCATTTAAAACATCACGTTTTTTCGTTAGAGAATCTAAATTAGCAGCTGGAGCCATAAATAATTGTCAAACTAAAAATATAATTATCTTTTACATGTACTATAAAAAGTAGTATAAAGCAAGTAAGTATTATCAACAACACGTAAATTAAAATAAAAGACATAGAAATAAGCAGTAAAAAGAACAAAGCCGCACTCGGTGAATAAGAGTGCACGCTTATATGTTGCAAGCAACATAGCGTTATGGTATAGTGAATTAAATATAGTTGGCAAAAAAAGAATACTATTTTAAGATAATGTGTTTAAAGTTAAAGTATTAATAAAAAGTATAAAAGGTAATAAAGAAATAATACTTAAGTAGTGAAAAATATTAATAAATTAGAAAAGTAAAGGTAAATATAATAAATGGCAATGTATCACTGTAGTGTAAAAACGATAGGAAGAAGTGGGGGCAGTAATGTAGTAAATAGTGTGGCATATAGGAGTGGAGAGAAGTTAAAAGAGTATCAGTTAGATAAAACATTCTATTATTCTGGAAAGGCAATGGATGTGATGCATAAGGAAATAATGGCGCCAAAGAAATCTCCGGAGTGGGTAAAGGATAGAGAGAAATTATGGAATGCGGTAGAAGTAGGAGAAAAAAGAAAAGATTCGCAATTGGCAAGGGAAGTAGAGATATCATTACCTAGAGAGTTTAGCGTTGATCAGAATATAGCATTAGTAAAAGAATATGTTGAAAAAGAGTTTGTAGATAAGGGAATGGTAGCAGATGTATGTATGCATTATGGGATGAAGGGAGATAGCTATAATCCACATGCACATGTATTACTTACAATGAGGGATATAAATGAAAAAGGGTTTGGGAATAAGAATGTAGAGTGGAATAGTAGGGAGTTATTAAAAGAGTGGAGAGAGAGCTGGGCTGAACTTAGTAATAAGCATTTAAGCCTAAATGGAATAGAGCAGCAGATAGATCACAGGAGCTTAAAGGATCAGGGAATAGATTTAGTTCCGCAGAATGTAGAGTTACCAAGTGATGCGAAGGATAGGCTGACCGGACAGAGAGAGCGTCAGCTAGAGATAATGAGGGAAAATGGGGAGAGGTTAAGAGAGAAGCCAGAGATAGCTTTGAATGCTATTACAAATAGGCAGTCAATATTTACAGAAAGAGATATAGCAAGATATGTAAATAGTAGGACAGTGAATAGAGAGCAATATGATGATGTTATGCTTAAGATTAAGGGGCATGATAGTTTAGTGAGGTTAGTAGGAGAAGAGGGTAAGGAAAAGTACACAACTAAGGAGATGCTAGATATAGAAAGGAAGATGTACGAGAGTGTGGCAAATAAATCAGAAGAGAGAAGATTTGGAGTTAAGGATGGTGAAGTAGAAAAAGTAATAGGTGGGTATGATCTGAGTCAGGAGCAGAAGATGGCAGTAGAGCATATAACTAGAGATAAGGGGATTAGTTCAATAGTAGGGTATGCAGGGACAGGAAAGACACATATGTTAAATGCGGCAAGAGAAGTATGGGAAAATAGTGGATATAGAGTCAAGGGTGCAACGTTATCAGGGATAGCAGCTCAAGGTTTAGAAAGAGGAGCAGGTATAGAGAGTAGAACTGTAGCAAGAAGGTTAATAGATTGGGAGAATGGAAGAGATACTTTAGGGAAGAAGGATATATTAGTTATAGATGAGGCTGGGATGTTAGGTGTGAAGGATGTAGCTAGATTGGTAGGAGAGGTAGAGGAGAGAGGTGCAAAGCTGGTAATGATAGGAGACCCACAGCAATTACAAGCGATAGAAGCAGGAGCAGCATTTAGAGGAATAGCAGAGCGGACAGGATATCTAGAGATGAATGATATTAAAAGACAGGAAGCAGGTTGGCAGAGAGAGGCTACAAAGATGTTTGCAATGGGAGAAGTGAGTAAAGCGCTAGAGCAATATGAGAAATGTGGGAAGGTACATAAGTATAGTGAAAAGGAATGGTTAATAAAGGATATGGTATGTAAATGGGGTAGTGACAGAATATCAAATCCAGAGAAGACACAAATAATGTTAGCGTATAGGAGAGAGGATGTTAGAAAATTGAATGAAGAGGCTAGAAGAGATTTAAAGAATGAGGGGATGATAAAGAATGGATATGAGTTTTCTGTTTCAAATGGCAATAGGGAGTTTAGCAAAAAGGATCAAATATATTTCTTAAGAAATGACAATGATCTTGGAGTAAAGAATGGGACATTAGGAGAAGTTATATCAGTAAATAAAAAAGGAGATATAGAAGTGAATATTAAAGGAGGAGAAAAAGATAGAAAGGTGTCATTTAACATAGAGAAATATAATTATATAGATCATGGATATGCATCGACAGTACATAAAGCACAAGGGATAACAGTAGATAGGGCATATGTAATGGCATCGAAGGGATATAACCAACATATAGCGTATGTGGCAATGAGTAGGCATATAGGGGAGGTAAATCTATATTGGTCAAAAGATGAGTTTAATAGTTTTGAAGATTTAAAAAATCAGTTTAGTCGAGAAGCTAGGAAAGAAAATGCAATGGACTACATGAGTTGTGCAAAAGAGTATGCAGAAGGAAGGGGCATAGAAAGCAATTATAAAGAGATAGGGATAAGAGGGTTTTATAAGCTATATAACCAAGAGAAGATAGAGGAAAGATTTAAGTATGACTTTGGTGACAAAAAGTACGATAATATAATGGATAGATTAGAGAGTAGAAGAGTTTATAATAAAGATTTGGCAGAAGTGAAGCAGTTTTATGGCGAAGGATTGGAGAAGGAGTTAGAAGCAGGTGATAGTGTAAAGTATTTATGGGATAAGCAAATAGGAGATAAAAATTATGCAATATTTAAAGCTGGTGAGGGTGAATATAGGATGATGGAAAGTAATAGATGTATAGGTATTAGGCAAGATGAAGAAGTAAGTATATACAAGGCTAGAGATGGTGGATTGGCAGGCGCACCATCTCAGGAAGCACTATGGGAAAGAAAAGTTAGTGGTTTGAGTGATGAATTTGGTAAAGAAGTTAGCTTTGGTGCAGAGATAGGAGATAGAGGTAAGTATGGAGGAGAAATAGAGTTTGAAGGGAAGAGATATGGGGTAATGCATCAATATGATGAAGTGAAGTTGATAAATAAGAGGGATTTTGCAGAGAACTTTAATGTAAAAGAAGGTGGATACATGAAAATAGAGCAATATAGGGAAGATAAGAATGAAATAATAGCAGTTAGGGATACAGCAAAGTACAAAGAAATAGAGATGAATAAGCAGCAAGAAATGGAGATGAAGATGGATAAAGGTAAGGACAGAGGCTTTGAGATAGAAATGTAATAATTGGAGGTTAAAATAATGAACGATCAAAAAATAGAAAAATGTATAGATGAATTATATGCATTACAAAAGCATTCTGGAGAGAGGATGGTTGAGATAACAGAACAGAATAAGTGGATTATAGAAAAACATGAACGAAGTGTAAGAAATAGTGTTGATGTGATTGAGCGATGCTGCAAGGTGCTGGGAATTAGTGTCTTATTAGCGTGTTTAGTAGGGGTAGGAACTTTATGGTGGGTTATGCATGATTATAAAAGAACATTAAACTCTGGTTTAGTTGTGATTTATGGAAATGTGGAGGCAATCAAGAAAACAAATGAGGAGATAAAAAAGTTGCTTGAGGAAAATCAAAAAAGTAAGATAGGAGTTGATAGTGCAAATAAAGAGAGAGAACATGTTAGCCAAAATGACTCTAATCCAATCAATAAGGGGAATAAGCCCAATAAACTTAAAGCTAAGGAGTAGCTATGAACAGATGGGAGATAACTAACTTGACTTTAAGATTATTTCACTTTAGCGTGTTTAAGATAAATTAAAAATTATTATTATGAATGATTTTGATTTAAATAATTCAGAGGTTTGTTCAACAGATGATAACTTTGGTTTATTAACTAATTATCTGTATAATTTAGAGGAGTCAATTTTTTATCAATGCGCTCTGACAGAGGAAGTTAGAAATAAAGAAATCACTAGAGCGTCAATGGAATTAGATGTAGGAAAGCAATTTGCTTTTTATGATTTAGGTTTTTCCAAGAAAGAGAAGGAAATCATTTCTCATATTACAATCAATAGATTTAGCAATGAATTAGTGTTTTTATCTGATTTAGGAGACAATGAATTAGGTGATATAATAAATTCTAATTTGAATTTAAGTGGTAGTATTCCTTATCGTTTAGCAGAACTAGTTAAGAATATAGTGTATTCTGTTATAAATGTAGAGGGCGTTGGAGATGCTGAGATAGTATTAAGAACTAGAGCCACGTATACAGATACGGTATGTGATTACTGGCATATAGATAAAGATAGAAATCTAGTTTTAGAAGAAATGGCCCAAGAAAATAAAAAACAAAAGTACTTAGAGAGAGTATATTTAATTCCTATCATTGGTGAAGGTACTGAATATAAAGAAGTAGAAGCTGCAAAAAGAGAGAAATTTCATCAAATAGCAGTAGAGACGCCGTTTTATTACGGGCATGGATCGTCTAATGATTGCAAAGAAGAGGATCCTATCACAAAATTATTTAGCGGTGATAAAGAAATGGTGAAAAAAGGATACGGCTCAGTGCATAAAGTCGGAAAAGAAGGAGCTATACATAAGGCACCATCGCAATCAAGTGATGGTAGAATGATATTAATAATTACACCAATTAACCATTAAAGAGGTAAAAATGACAACGCTTGCAATAACTATTGAAGAGATAAAAAAATGCTTAGAACTACATGAGAAAACAGAAAATTGTGAAGAGCTATTATATGATGAAAGAGCAATGGAGCTTTTAGAAACAACAGTAGAGATTCATGCAAAGGAAAGTAGAAAACACATTGTATTAAAAAATTCAAAACGAGAACAGGAAAAAGTAAATATGTTGAATTTAGGGTATAATAAATTAAGAGAAATAGAAGATGAAGGAGAGAGAGTTAAGTTACAGATAGCAGAAGCTAATAAGGAAGAAAACCTAGCATATAATGCATTTAAAGCTGCGGGAGGTAGTATGTGGAAAAAAGAAGAAAATATTAATACTTTAAGAGGAGAGTATAATAAAAAAAGCACTGGACATGTAGGATCAAATTATAGAGATACAAGCGAAGCACCAAGTAAATGTTGCTGGGGCTCTTCTCCTGAGATACATTTAGAGTGTGAGAGAGATCTAAGGGAAAAGATTAACAAGTATGATGAATACGAAAATGCTAAAAAAAAGGCTGCTGATACTACAAAATATTATAAACTATTAGAGTCATCAGCGATGCTATATAAACTTGATGAGTATAAAGAAGAAGATCAAAAAGGAATTAAAGATATAAATCTTGCAGAACAACCTTCAGAGATCAAGCAAGATGTTGAAGATGCTGCGCCATTAAATGAAGAATTATAAAGGTAATGCATTAATAATAAATA